>JAEWZG010000079.1 GCA_023395435.1 Bacillota bacterium | reverse complement strand
CGATAAAGAACTGTCGATTTCCCATCCCTTCTGAGCCGGAAGTCCCAAAGGTTAACACCTAGTAGGCGCTTCCCGTGTATGCTACGTTAATGTATAGGAGTTGATAGACTTCGAAGAGTGGCGAATTTTATATTCGCAATTTGAGTGGTACCGCGAGTGAAAATGTTGAAATTACACCCGTCTCAAAGCTTTAATAGCTTTGGGACGGTTTTTTTATCTCAAAGCATATAAATAACATATGTGATGAAAGGCGGAAAGAAGATGTTATCACTCGACAAAGTTTTCAATGCACAGACAGTGTTAAAAAATATTATTCGTGAAACAAATGTTGTAAGAGCTTTCGGAATTGCTCCTGATTGTGAGCTATACCTAAAGCCAGAAAATTTACAGATTACCGGTTCTTTTAAAGTAAGAGGTTCTGCATATAAAATTGCCATGTTATCCGATGAGGAAAAGGCTAAGGGAGTTATCGCCTGCTCAGCGGGAAATCATGCGCAGGGCGTTGCACTTGCAGCAACAAAAAGTGGAATTAAATCACTTATCTGCATTCCTGATTCAGCACCAATTTCAAAAGTTGAGGCTACCAAAGGTTTTGGTGCAGAGGTGTGCCTTGTGGAGGGGTGCTATGATGATGCTTACAAAAAAGCATTGGAACTTAATGAAAAAGAAGGGTATGCATTTGTTCATCCCTTTGATGATGAAAATGTAATTTCTGGTCAGGGTACTATTGCTCTTGAGGTGCTTAATGAACTTGATAATATTGATGCATTTGTTGTACCTGTGGGTGGTGGCGGACTTATTTCAGGAATTGCATACGCCGCAAAGCAGATTAGGCCATCCATTAAAGTTTATGGGGTACAAGTTGCAGGAGCACCGAGTATGTATAATTCTATCAAGAGTGGTGAGATAGAACGCCTTGAGTCAGTTTCGACTATTGCGGATGGCATTGCAGTAAAACAGCCTGGCGAAAACACCTATGCAATTGTTAAAGAGTATGTAGATGACATTGCTCTTGTCAGTGATGATGAGGTTGCAAGTGCTATTCTCGCACTAATTGAAAAGCAAAAAATGATTGCGGAGGGTGCAGGAGCTGCCGCAGTTGCAGCTGTAATGTTCAATAAATTTCCACTGAAGGGGAAGCGTGTTGTAAGTATCGTATCTGGAGGAAACATTGATGTTACAAGTCTTTCCCGTGTGATTGATAGAGGACTTCGTAATTACGGACGTTCATCAAGTCTTCTCATAGAACTAATTGACAAGCCTGGTCAGTTAAAGGAAATCTCAAGAATTATTGCAGATTGTGGCGGTAATGTAACAGGTGTCCATTATGAAAAGGGCAATACTGAAAGCGTACATGGCTGTTTCCTCCGTATAGAAATGGAAACAAAAAATTACGAACATGTTAATATGATTATACAATCCCTTAAAGACGAAGGATTTAAGATAGTGTAATTCTGAAAGGAGTCAATTTATGAGCAGAAAAATTCATACCGAAAAGGCACCAGCAGCAATTGGACCGTATTCACAGGCAATAGTAACAGGTAATCTTATTTTTACCTCTGGTCAGATTCCTCTTAATCCTGAAACAGGACTAATGGAGGGGGATACAATTACAGAGCAGACTCACAGAGTCTGTAAAAATATAGAGGCAGTGCTATCTGCTACGGGAGTGGCTTTTGAAAACGTAGTGAAAACTGTATGCTATCTGAATGATATGGCTGATTTTACAGCATTCAATGAGGTGTATGCTGAGTATTTCGTCAGTAAGCCTGCACGTTCATGCGTGGCAGTAAAGGCTCTTCCAAAGGGTGCTTTGGTTGAAGTTGAGGTAATTGCAGAAAAGGAGGGGGAATGACAATGGGAATGACAATGACGCAGAAAATTCTTGCAGCTCACGCAGGGCTTGACAAGGTGATTGCTGGTCAGCTTATCAGCGCTAAACTTGATATTGTTCTCGGGAATGATATTACTACACCTATTGCAGTAAATGAATTTAAAAAAGCGGGATTTGATAAGGTCTTTGACAAGGATAAGATAGCAATCGTTCTTGACCATTTTGTACCTAACAAGGATATCAAGGCAGCAGAGCAGTCCAAAACCTGCCGTGAGTTTGCTTCCTGCCATTGCGTAAGTCATTTTTATGATGTTGGTAAAATGGGAATTGAACACGCACTTCTCCCAGAACAGGGCGTTGTAACGGCTGGTGATTGCATTATTGGTGCTGACAGTCACACTTGTACTTATGGTGCACTTGGTGCATTTTCCACAGGTGTCGGTTCGACTGATATGGCAGCAGGCATGGCAAAGGGTATGGCTTGGTTCAAGGTGCCTTCTGCAATAAAGTTTAATCTTACAGGTAAACTCCCAAAAAACTGTAGTGGAAAGGATGTTATCCTCACAGTTATTGGAATGATTAGTGTTGACGGTGCACTGTATAAGAGTATGGAATTTGCCGGTGAGGGCGTCAAAACACTTTCAATGGATGATCGTTTGTGCATATGTAATATGGCTATTGAAGCAGGTGCTAAAAATGGGATTTTCCCTGTGGATGATATCACTCTCGAATATCTTAAAGGTAGAAGCAAGCGTAAGCCTGTGGTTTACAATGCAGATGATGATGCAGAATATGAAAAGACAATTAATATTGATTTGAGCAAGATTATTCCTACAGTGGCTTGCCCACATCTTCCTGAAAACACACATCCTGCAAGTGTGCTTCATGATATAAAAATAGATCAGGTCGTAATCGGAAGCTGTACTAACGGTAGAATTGAGGATATGGAAGTAGCCTATAACATCATAAAAGGCAAGCAAATTGCTGATGGTGTTCGATGTATCATTATTCCTGGAACTATGCATATTCTTCGTGAATGCGTTGAGCGTGGATGGTATACTGCATTCATCGATGCAGGAGCAGTTGTTTCTACACCTACCTGTGGACCATGTCTTGGTGGGTATATGGGAATTCTGGCAGCAGGTGAACGCTGTATTGCTACCACTAATCGTAACTTTGTAGGTCGTATGGGACATGTGGATAGCGAAGTATATCTTGCTTCACCACATACAGCAGCCGCCAGTGCACTCACAGGTTATATTACTGAATATGAGGAGGTGTGAGCAATGAATACACAAGGAAAAGTTTTTAAATATGCTGATAATGTTGATACAGATGTTATCATTCCTGCAAGATATCTCAATACGCCTGATGCAAACGATCTCGCTCTTCATTGTATGGAGGACATCGATACAGATTTTGTGAAAAAAGTTAATAAGGGTGATATTATAATAGCAGGCTGGAACTTCGGCTGTGGTTCATCTCGTGAGCACGCACCACTTGTTATAAAAACCTGCGGTGTAGGTTGTGTTATTGCCAAAAGCTTCGCAAGAATTTTCTATCGTAATGCAATAAATATTGGACTTCCAATTTTGGAATGCGAACAGGCAGCTGAAGAAATTAGTGCAAACGATGAGGTAGAGGTCGATTTTGATACAGGTGATATCAGTAATATCACCACAGGAAAAACCTATAAAGCTCAGCCTTTCCCACCTTTCATTCAGAATATTATTAAAAGTGGGGGTTTACTCGCTTCGATAAAGGGAGGAGACGGGAATGACTAAAAATATTACAGTAATCCGTGGCGATGGTATCGGTCCTGAAATCGTAGAGCAGGCATTAAGAGTGCTTAATAAGATTGCGGAGCTTTATGGTCACACCTTTAATTATACAGAAGTGGATATGGGTGGCATAGCTATTGACAAATGGGGAGATCCACTTCCAGAGGAAACTCTAAAAAAATGCGTTGAGTCCGACAGTGTTCTTTTAGGAGCCGTTGGTGGCGATAAGTGGAATAATGTACCTGGCCATATGCGCCCTGAAAAAGGACTCTTAAGACTTCGTGCTGGTATGGGGGTATATAGTAATAATCGACCAGCAAAAATTTGGCCTCAACTTGCAGATGCTTCTCCACTCAAGAAATCTATTGTGGATAAGGGCATTGATTTTATAATTGTTAGAGAACTTACTGGTGGTATTTATTTTGGTGAGCATAAAACTGAAGTAATTGATGGCAAGCAAACAGCTATTGATATTCTTACTTATAATGAAGAAGAAATTGAGCGTATTGGCAGAATAGGCTTTGAAACAGCAAGAAAAAGAAGAAAGAAGCTTTGTTCTGTTGAAAAGAGTAATGTTCTTGATTCAAGCCGATTATGGAAGAAGGTTATGCACAGTCTTTCTGAGGAATATCCTGATGTTGAGCTTTCTGATATGCTTGTAGATAATTGTGCAATGCAGCTTGTAAAAAATCCATTGCAGTTTGATGTTGTGGTTACTGAAAATATGTTTGGCGATATACTCTCCGATGAAGCGTCGATGATTACAGGTTCTATCGGAATGATCCCATCTTCAAGCTTAGGTTCTACTACCTGTGGACTGTATGAGCCTATCCACGGTTCAGCACCAGATATTGCAGGGAAGGATGTTGCTAATCCAATCGGTACGATACTGTCGGCTGCTATGATGCTTCGATTCAGTTTTGATATGCAAAATGAAGCTGATGATATAGAAAGTGCAGTTTCTGATTATCTTAATCAAGGCTATCGTACTGCTGATATTATGAGTGAAGGAAAAACATTGGTGGGTTGTAAAAAATGCGGTGAAATAATTACTAATAATTTGAGAAGGGGGCGATGTGAATGATTCTTTCCGGTGCAGATATACTTATAAACACCTTGATAGAGCAAGGTTGTGACACTGTTTTTGGCTATCCAGGTGGACAAATTTTGTTCGTATACGACAGTTTGTACAAATATCAGAACGAAATCAACCATATCCTTACCGCCCATGAACAGGGTGCTGCACATGCAGCAGACGGATATGCAAGAACAACTGGTAAGGTAGGGGTAGTAATTTCTACTTCAGGGCCAGGGGCAACAAACCTCGTGACTGGGATTGCAACTGCATACATGGATTCTATTCCGCTTGTTGCTATCTGTGGAAATGTACCAACAACACAAATAGGTACTGATAGCTTTCAGGAAATTGACATTACTGGTGTTACATTGCCGATAACAAAGCACAACTATTTTGTAGGATCTGTAGAACAGCTGGCAGATACCGTTCGTGAAGCCTTTACTCTTGCAAAATCAGGCAGACCAGGGCCAGTACTGATAGATATTCCAAAAGATGTTCAGATTGCAAAATGTGAATATACGCCAGCTTCTCCTGCTGAGGCTGAAGAACCTTATGCGGCAAAGGATATCAGAATAGAAGAAGCTGCCGAATATATTAATTCAGCAAGGCGTCCTTTTATTTACTTCGGTGGTGGTCTTATTACATCAAATGCTCAGGATGAAATGCTAAAGCTTGCTGATAAGATTGACGCACCAATGGGTTGCTCAATGATGGGACTATCGGCAATACCAACCGAGCATCCACGCTTTCTTGGTATGCAGGGAATGCACGGGCATTATGCTTCTTCAATGGCAATGCACCATGCGGACCTGATTATTTCACTCGGAGTTCGGTTTAATGACCGTGTAACAGGAGATCGCACTAAGTTCGCAACGGGCGCGAAGATTATTCATATTGATGTTGACGGCTCAGAGCTTTCTAAAACAGTGAATTCTACTTGTGGACTTAGAGGTGATGTGAAGCTGACTCTTAAAAAGCTTATTCCAATGATTAATGAAAATAAGAAGCCTGATTGGACTAAAGTAATTGATACTTTCAGGCAGGAAGAGTATAATAATCTTGATAACAGGGATTGCTTAACACCGAGAAGTGCATTACTAACATTAAATAAATATCTGGGAGAGAACACTGCTGTTTGTACCGATGTTGGTCAGCATCAGATGTGGTCGGCACAAAGTTTATCCTTCAGTAAATCACGAAGGTTTGTTACAAGCGGTGGACTTGGTACAATGGGATTCGGACTTGGTGCTGCTATTGGTGCAGCTTTTGGTACAAAGGAAAGAAGCGTTCTTGTTACTGGTGACGGGGGCTTCGGTATGTGCTTAAATGAGCTTGCAACCGTTGTTACCTACAATATACCTGTTGTTATTCTTATTATGAATAATGGTGTTCTTGGTATGGTGCGACAATGGCAGACATTATTCTTTAACAAGCACTATTCCAACTCAATTCTTAATCGTAAAACCGATTTTGTATCATTAGCACGTTCCTTTGGTGCTGATGGAGAAGCAGTTTCATCCGTTGAAGAATTAAGCTCAGCTCTTGAAAAGGCGTTTGAGATGAAAGGTCCATATATTATTGATTGCACAATTGATAAGGATGAATTTGTTCTTCCTATGTTGCCACCTGGTGGAAGTATGGATGATATTATAGTAAAGGTAGGTGACTGATTTGAACAGATATACCATTGCGGTGCTGGTTCGGAACCATTTTGGCGTACTAAATAGAGTTACAAGTATGTTCAGAAGACGTCAGTTCAATATCAGCGCACTAACTGTTAGCGAAACAGAATCCAGCGAATATTCACGTATTACTGTTGTTTTCAGTGGTGATGAAGACAATAAGCAGCAGCTTGTAAATCAGTTGTATAAGCTTCCAGACGTTTGTTCTATTAAAGAGTTTGATGCACATAATTCTGTAAGCTGTGAATTGTTGCTCATCAAAATGGAGAATAGTCCTGAAACTCGTGATGAAATTAAAACAGCCGCAGATGCTTTTAGTGCTCAGACTGTGGATTATTCAAAGGATTATATAATGCTTCGTCTTGCAGACGATTCGAGAAAAATAGATGACTTTATTAATATTTTGCGTGACTATAAGATACTTGAAATCTGCCGAACAGGCAATGTGTCGCTTGAAAAAGGTAGTACGACTATCCGTCAAATTATAAATTTATAAAAAAAGAAAGAGGTAATTATTATGGCAAGAATTTTTTATCAGCAGGATTGTGATCTTCAGAAGCTTTCAGGAAAGACAGTTGCAATTATTGGATACGGTTCGCAGGGGCATGCCCATGCATTAAACCTTAAGGACAGCGGTGTAAATGTTGTTATTGGTCTTTATGAAGGCTCAAAAAGCTGGGCAAAAGCAGAGTCACAGGGATTGAAGGTTATGACAAGTGCAGAAGCTACAAAGGCTGCAGATATCATTATGATTCTCATTAACGACGAATATCAGGCAGAGCTTTATAAAACAAGTATTGAGCCAAATCTTACTGAGGGCAAGACACTTGCTTTTGCTCATGGATTTAACATTCATTATGGTTGTATTAAGCCACCGAAGAATGTAAATGTCATTATGGTTGCACCAAAAGGACCTGGTCATACTGTTCGTTCTGAGTATCAGTTAGGAAAAGGCGTTCCTTGTCTAATTGCTGTAGAACAGGATGCAACAGGTGATGCGTGGGATTTAGGCCTTGCTTATGCTCTCGGAATTGGTGGCGCAAGAGCAGGTGTTCTTGAAACTAACTTCCGCACAGAAACTGAAACTGATTTGTTTGGTGAGCAGGCAGTACTTTGTGGCGGTGTTTGCGCATTGATGCAGGCGGGTTATGAAACTTTAGTTGAGGCAGGATATGATCCAAGAAATGCATATTTTGAGTGTATCCACGAAATGAAGCTTATTGTTGATCTTATCTATCAAAGTGGTTTTGCTGGTATGAGATATTCAGTATCAAATACTGCTGAATATGGTGATTACATCACTGGACCAAAGATTATCACTGATGATACAAAGAAAGCAATGAAGCAGGTTCTTAAGGATATTCAGGATGGAACTTTCGCAAAAGATTTCCTTCTTGATATGTCTTCTGCTAGTGCTCAGGTTCACTTCAACGCTATGCGTAAGATTGCAAGCGAGCATCCAAGTGAGGTTGTTGGTGCTGATATCAGAAAGCTCTACAGTTGGAGCGATGAAGATAAGCTTATCAACAATTAATTTTGAATTATATAGGGAATATGTTTGTTTTTCTTTCGGCTTAATCCCTATGAAAGGAATAAAACTATGAAAAGTGATTCTTTAAAAATAGGTACGCATAACGCACCTCACAGGGCGCTTTATCATGCCCTTGGACTTACCGAAGAAGAAATTTATCGACCTTTGGTTGGTATAGTCAGCTCATATAACGAGATTGTACCAGGACATATGAATCTTGATAAGATTGTTGATGCAGTAAAGCTTGGTGTTGCAATGGCGGGTGGAACTCCTGTTGTTTTCCCTGCAATCGCTGTATGTGATGGTATAGCTATGGGGCATACAGGTATGAAATATTCACTTGTTACCCGTGACCTTATTGCCGACTCTACTGAAGCAATGACAATGGCACACGGTTTTGATGCTCTTGTAATGGTACCGAACTGTGACAAAAATGTTCCTGGACTTTTAATGGCTGCTGCAAGATTAAATATTCCTACTGTATTCGTAAGTGGCGGGCCAATGCTTGCAGGGCGCATTAATGGAGAAAAAATCAGCTTTTCATCTATTTCTGAAGCTGTTGGCGAGTATAATGCAGGCAAAATTACGGAGGAAAAGCTCCATGAATTTGAATGTAAAACCTGCCCTACCTGTGGTTCGTGTTCTGGAATGTATACTGCAAATTCTATGAATTGTCTGACTGAGGTGCTCGGAATGGGACTTCGTGGAAACGGCACAATACCAGCAGTATATTCAGCACGAATTGAACTTGCAAAGCATGCTGGTATGGCGGTAATGGAAATGCTTCGCAAGAACATCCGTCCTCGTGATATTATGACTGAGGAGGCAATAATGAACGCACTTACTGTTGATATGGCTCTTGGCTGTTCCACTAACAGTATGCTGCATTTACCTGCCATTGCTCACGAATGTGGAGTTGAGATTAATCTTGATATTGCCAATAAAATCAGCGAGCATACGCCAAATCTTTGTCATCTTGCTCCTGCAGGTAGAACTTATATCGAAGAACTTGACGAAGCAGGCGGTGTTTACGCCGTAATGAACGAACTCAATAAGAAAAATCTGCTCAATACCGATTGTATTACGGTCACTGGCAAAACAATTGGTGAGAATATAAAGGATTGCATAAATTTAAATCACGAGGTTATTCGTCCTATTGATAATCCATACAGTGAAACTGGTGGAATTGCTGTGCTCAGGGGTAATCTTGCACCAGAAGGCAGTGTTGTAAAACGCTCGGCGGTGCTCCCCGAAATGCTTGTGCATGAGGGCCCAGCTAGAGTATTTGATTGTGAAGAAGATGCGCAGACTGCTATCAATGCCGGCAAAATCGTTGCCGGTGATGTAGTTGTTATACGTTATGAAGGACCAAAAGGCGGTCCGGGAATGCGTGAAATGCTCAACCCGACTTCAACTATCATGGGAATGGGTCTTGGCAATAGTGTAGCTCTGATTACCGATGGTCGCTTCAGCGGAGCCACAAGAGGAGCTTGTGTAGGTCACATAACACCAGAGGCGGCATCTGGCGGACTAATCGGAGTTGTTGAGGAAGGTGACATCATCAGTATCAATATTCCTGAAAATAGCATAGAGTTAAAGGTTGATGAAGATATCCTTGCAGAGCGTATGAAGAACTTTGTTCCTAAAACAAAGGAGCTATCGGGATACCTAAAGCGCTATTCGTCAATGGTTTCTGGTGGTGCATCTGGGGCAATCTTGAACTGATTAATTTAAGCAGACAAATTTAAAACCGACAGACATTCAGCCTGTCGGTTTTAATATTATTCATTTACAGTAGCGGGTATATAATCTGAGATAATCTTTGTAAGATAATTTATAACTTTTTTTCTTGTTATAATACCGACAAAATAATTTCTGCTGTCGACAACAGGTACAAAGTTAAAATCGGTAATTCTTGAAATAAGCTCTTCAGCTGAAGCATTAATGTTGACAGGTGGATTTGAGCCTGCATTTATTATTTCATTTATTCTTATGTCTTCAAAATCCTTGATTGAGTAATTATCACTTTCTAAAACATACATCAGGAACTCCTTATCCCTGATGATACCATAATAGCTCCCATCGTCATTCAGAACAGGAACAGCTGTATATTTGTGAACTCTGAACTGTTCAAGACCTTGTCTGACAGTATCATTACTGTATAAAAAAGAAATCTCACACTTCGGGTTAAGAAGCATTGCAATATTCATAATATCCCTCACTTAAAAATATTCTTGTATTTATTATATAGCAGATTATACGATAAATAAAGTGAATTTTGCTACTTAATTATATACTTATTATCAAAAATATTTATACATAAATAATTTCATAATATCTCTTGACAAAGAATTAATTATACGTTAAAATAAATCATACTAAAATGATAGGAATAATAATAAAAGAAAGAGGTGCATTCACTTGTATTCAATAGTATTTAAAATGTTAAGACACAACTTCAGGAACGGGCGAATGTGCCGTTGTAAGTAACTAACAAAGCCAGATACTTAATTTAAATTATGAAAGAGGTAACTTACAATGAGTAATAGAAAATATAAATTTGAAACATTACAGCTCCACGTTGGACAGGAAAGTGCTGATCCAGCATCAGATTCAAGAGCAGTACCGATATATCAGACAACATCATATGTCTTTAAAAATTCAGCACACGCTGCAGCTCGCTTTGGTCTTGCAGATGCAGGCAATATCTACGGAAGATTGACAAACTCCACACAGGATGTTTTTGAAAAGAGAATTGCCGCTCTTGAGGGTGGAGTAGCAGCCTTGGGCGTTGCATCAGGTGCAGCAGCAATAACATACACATTTTTAAATCTTGCAAAAGCTGGTGACAATATTGTTTCAGCACAGACTATTTATGGTGGAACATACAACCTACTTGCACATACTCTCCCTGAATACGGAATTACTACTACATTCGTGAATCCAGATGAAGAGGGTGCTTTTGAAAAAGCAATAGACGAAAAGACAAAGGCAATTTTTATTGAAACAATCGGCAACCCGAATGCGACACTTATTGATATTGAAGCAGTTGCAGAAATTGCACATAAGCATAATATTCCACTTGTTGTGGACAATACATTTGCTACACCTTATCTTGTAAGACCTTTTGAACATGGTGCCGATATTGTTGTTCACTCTGCAACAAAATTCATTGGCGGTCACGGAACTGCTATCGGTGGAGTAATTGTTGACAGTGGAAAGTTTGATTGGGAAGCTTCAGGAAAATTCCCATCACTTGTTGAACCTAATCCAAGCTACCATGGAATAAGCTTTACAAAAGCAGTAGGACCAGCAGCATTTATAGTAAGAATAAGAGCAATACTTCTTAGAGATACAGGAGCAACAATAGCGCCACTTCACGCATTCCTGTTTCTTCAGGGGCTTGAAACTTTATCACTTCGTGTTGAACGACATGTTGAAAATACATTAAAGGTAGTTGAGTTCCTCGCAAATCACCCACAAGTAGAAAGTGTCAGCCATCCTTTAATTGAAAGCCATCCGCACCACGAGTTGTATAAAAAATATTTCCCGAATGGCGGAGCATCAATATTCACTTTCAATATTAAAGGCGGAGCAAAGGAAGCACAGGATTTTATAGACAGGCTTGAGATTTTCTCACTTCTTGCCAATGTTGCTGATGTAAAGAGTCTTGTAATTCACCCAGCTTCAACAACTCATTCACAGCTTTCAGAGAGCGAACTTCTTGAACAAGGCATTAAGCCTAACACAGTAAGACTTTCTATAGGAACAGAACATATTGATGATATTATTGCTGATCTTGATCAGGCACTCAACGGATAGTTGCAAAAAATTCTCCCCGATTTATCAGTTGGGGAGAATTTTTATACAATTTAGTTAGGAGAAATATTATGATAAGAGATATACAGGATAAGATAATTGAACTTAAAAAGGAAAAAGACATCTGTATTCTTGCACACAGCTATCAGTCAAGAGAAATTGTTGAAGTTGCTGATTTTGTAGGGGATTCATTTCAGCTAAGTGTTATGGCAAAAAAAGCACCACAGAAAACAGTTATTATGTGCGGGGTTCGTTTTATGGCGGAAACTGTGAAGATTTTATCTCCAGAAAAAACAGTTTACCTTGCAAATCCTATTGCTGGTTGCCCTATGGCTGAACAGATGGATAAGGAACTTATTGAGGCTGTGAAGCAGAAAAATCCCGAGTATACTGTTGTTGCATATATCAACACAACTGCTGAACTTAAAACTATTTGTGATGTATGTGTTACTTCTTCATCAGCAGTAAAGATAGTCGATAAAATTGAAAATAACAATATTTTATTTATTCCTGACTGTAATCTTGGTGCTTATGTCGCTGAACAGTTGCCAGACAAGAATATAAAGCTTTTGCAGGGGGGATGCCCAATACATGCCTGTGTGAACGTCAATGATGTTGCGAAAGCAAAAGCATTATATCCAGAGGCTTTATTGCTTGTACACCCCGAGTGTATTCCTGATGTAGTGAAAAAGGCTGATTTCGTTGGCTCAACATCAGCAATAATGGAGTATGCACAAAAATCGGATAAAAAAGAATTCATAATAGGAACAGAAATCAGCATAGCTGAGCATCTGCAATATTTATGCCCTGATAAAAAATTCTATTTTCTTTCAAAAAAGCTTATCTGCCCTAATATGAAATCGACCTCTCTTATTGATGTTTTAAATTGCGTAAATGGAAACGGTGGGGAAATTATTGAACTAGATGACCAGACTATAATTTCAGCAAAAAAATGTATTGATAAAATGATTGAACTTGGATAGAAAGAGGTTTGAATTATAAACTTGCTAGTTTAATTGCCGTAGAATAATAAATATAGAAGAAAAACAATTTCATGAGAAATTGTTTTTCTTTGTTATTTGATGTATAATTATAAAAAAATAGGAGAGTTACTATGATTCATAATTTAGATAACATAAAATATCACATCGAGTATTATTCAAAGAAGCCAAAAGAAGAAAGCGTTATTTTATTTTATAATAATAATGAAATTATTTGTGATATTGAGGGAAATAAAATATCTTTTTTAAGGTATAAGGAAATACAGAATTGCAATTGTGATTTTATATATCTTTTCTCAGTGGGGGAAGACGAATACTATCTTGCAATGTTAAAAGGAAAACTACAGGGTTTTGAAGATAAATACAATAATATAAATAAATTAAGGACTGCTACACCAAAGCATCTTGCTTTTGCGGGATTTTGTGGGTATCATCTTTATGGATGGTACAGGGATAATCAGTTCTGTGGGCGATGCGGGAATACTCTTTCTCACGATGATAAGGATAGAGTCCTTGTGTGCGGTAATTGTGGAAACATGGTTTATCCAAAAATCTCACCGGCAGTTATTGTAAGCGTATCTGACGGAGATAAGCTCCTTATGACAAAATACAATGGACGTGAGTATACAAATTATGCTTTGGTAGCTGGGTTTGTTGAGGTCGGTGAAGGAGCCGAGGATACTGCAAGGCGTGAGGTAATGGAAGAAGTAGGTCTTAAAATAAAAAATATAAGATACTATAAAACTCAGCCTTGGGGGATTACTGGAACATTCCTTATCGGACTTTTTGCGGAGCTGGATGGTGATCCGGCAATTACACTTGATGAGAATGAATTATCAGAGGCATGCTGGGTAAAACGTGAGGATATTGATGTAAAATACAATAATATGAGCCTAACAAATGACATGATATGTATGTTTAAGGATAATAAATAAAGGAGAACGCAATGATTGCTGATTTGCATTGTCACAGTCGATTTTCTGACGGTTCAACAAATATTGAAGGCATAGTAAGATATGCTAAAAGGGCAGGTCTTGAATATATTTCACTCACAGACCATGATACTTTCAAGGGCGTTGAATCAGCGAAGGAATACGGCAAGAGATATAATGTAAGCATAATTGCAGGTGTTGAATGCTCCTGTCTTGATAAGGAGAGAGGACGCTCGGTACATATGCTTTGCTATGTGCCCAAGGATATTAGTACCTTGCAAAAGGCACTTGATAAAACTCTTGAAAGCCGCAGAAAGCAGAAACTTCAGATAATCGAAAATGTTAGAAAGCTATATGATATTGAAGTTGAAGATGTATTAAGATTTGTTGGCGAAAGTCAATCAATTTATGAATGTCATATAATGCAGGCACTTGCTGATAAGGGATATACAAATGTAATCTGTGGTGAATTGATGTTTCAGCTCATGTCATCAAAGGGTAATTGTTATGTAAATACCGAATACAGTGATGTAAGGGAAACGGTCAGAATAATCAGAGATTGCGGTGGGATCCCAGTTCTTGCTCATCCGGAGGAATATGATTCGCTTGAACTTGCGCGAGAGCTTGCTGAAAAAAAGCTTATAAAAGGCGTTGAAATTAATCATCCACGAAACAGTGGAAAAACAAGAGCTATGCTGTCTGAGCTTGCACAGAAATATGACTTAATTATAACAGGCGGTTCGGATTTTCATGGCCAATATTCAAAAAGCCCTCACCCAATAGGGTATTGCACAACAGACAATTATAATTTAAAAAGAATTTTGACTTATAAATAAATTAATCACCTCACACATATTTATTGTGTGAGGTGATTTTTATGAGTGAAAAAACAAAAGTAAATAAGGGTATTAAATTCTGGCTTGGAATAATAGCAATATTTATTCTAGCATCGCTACTTCATTTTGTTTATGACTGGTCTGGTAATAATAAGCTATTAGGTCTTTTCTTCCCAGTAAATGAAAGTGTGTGGGAGCATCTAAAGCTATTGATTCTTCCAATAATTCTGTGGTGGATAGTTATATACAGAATTGATGGGCAAAAACTTGCAATCAATAAAAGAAGATGGATAACAGGTTGTCTTGTTTCTTTATTGTCATCAATGCTATTTATGCTGTCATTTTTCTATGTGTACACACAGGCGTTTGGAATAGAAAGTCTTGCCCTTGATATTCTTGATACATTACTTAGTATTATATTCGGGCAGCTTCTTGGATTACATTTTTATAAACATTCAAAAGGAGTTCCGTCATGGCTTGGGAAGATTTTAATACTTTCGGTTATAGTTGTTTTTGCTGTTTTTACATTTTTTACACCTGAAATTCCTTTGTTTTATGACTCATTATCAAAAAAGTATGGTATATAAAACTTAATGTGACAAATAATAAATTCTAACAAACAATAATAATAAAACTTATGAGTTTAATTTAATACGAATAAAAAAGTAATTATATATTGAAAATATCTTTATATTTTATTATTATTTTATTGATTTTTGACAAAAAATAAGCGTTTTTAAATGGAAATATAACAATATTTTTATTATAATATACAAATATTTAAAAAATGCTTATTTTTTGGATAATTTATGCACAAAAACATTGACAAAATAAATGGAATACTGTAAACTATCATTATGACTTCGGAAACGTTACCGGTAACGTTTTATAAGGCGGGATAATTTTGAAGATATATACTATAAAAGATATTGCTAAAATTGCTGGCGTTGGTGTTAGCACTGTTTCACGCGTCCTAAATGATAAACCTGATGTTAAATTAGAAACTAAATTAAAAGTTCTTGAAATAATAAAACAATACAATTATTCACAGAATAACAATGCAAGAATTTTAAAACAGAGAACGACAAAAACCATCGCCGTTGTTGTTAGAGGTAAAAAAAGTGCATTTTTAAATAGTATTATTGAAAAGATGTATAGTTATATAAAAAAAGCAGAATTCCATTTTATTTTTGAGTATATTGATGAAAAAGAAAATGAGTTTGTAATTGCAAAGCAACTCTTGAAAGAAAAGAAAATTGAGGGAATTGTTTTTCTTGGTGGTAATGCATGCGATAATTATGGTGAAATAAAAAGCTTAAAGATTCCGTGTATATATTCAACAGTTGATGCAAGTGATATAGATTTAAAGCTTGTTTCAAGTGTTGCCATAGATGATGTCAAAGCAGGAAAGTTAGCAATTGACTATCTTGCTTCAAAGGGACATAAAAAAATAGCAGTAATAAGCTCAAAGCCAGATAAAATGGATAGCATCGGATTGCGATTCAAAGGTGTTCTTGAGGGCATAAAAGATAATTCCCTTGAGTTTTCAAATGATTATTTTATAAATTCGAGCTTTCTTTTAGAATCTGCATATGAGGGTGTCATGAAGAAAAAAGAAATATTAAAAAATGTAACTGCAATTTTTGCGATGTCAGACATAATGGCTATTGGAGCTGCAAAAGCTATAACAGATTGTGGTTATAGAATTCCTGAGGATATTTCGCTTCTTGGATTTGACGGAATTGAGCTAGGAAGATATTATAATCCAACAATTACAACAATAAAACAGCCTGAAGATAAATTAGCACAAAAAAGCATTCAGCTTATTATTGATAGTATAGCAGAAGGCAAACAGGGAAAACATATAATATTAAACGCTTTCCTTTTAGAAGGTGGCTCAGTAAGAGAGATTTAATTTTGTATTATGCATATCAGTTGATATGATAATAAATATATTCTAAGGAGAATTTTTATGAAGAAATTTTTAGCCCTATGTCTTTCAGTACTTATGTGTGCTTCATTAGTAGCATGTGGTTCTGGAGATGATAGCAGCAAGGCAACTGGTGAAAAGAAAAAAGTTACCTTGAAGGTTTGGGGAGCTCAAGAAGAGCAAGAACTTCTTGGCAAACTTGTTGAGGATTTCAAAAAAGCAAATCCTAACAAAGAGTACACAATTGAACTTGGTGTAGTAAGTGAAGCTGATGCAAAGACAAAGGTTCTTGAAGATACTGCGGCAGCAGCAGACGTATTTGCTTTTGCTAATGATCAATTGAATGATCTTGTTAAAGCTGGTGCACTTTACGAAATCACAAAGAACAAAGATGAAATCGTTAGTGCAAATGCACCTTCATCAATCGATGCGGCTTCAAAGGATGGGGTACTTTATGGCTACCCAATGACAGCTGACAATGGATATTTCCTATACTACGATAAGAGCGTTATATCAGCTGATGATGCTAAGTCATTCGAAAAGATGCTTGAAGTAGCGTCTTCAAAGGATAAGAAGGTTGTAATGGATATATCAAACGGTTGGTATATTGCATCATTCTTCCTTGGTGCAGGCGGAAAGCTTGAACTTACAAAAGACGGTAAGCAAATTTGTGACTTCAACAATGAAAACGGCGTTCTTGCTGGTGAAGCAATTAAGAAGATTACAGCTTCTAATGGCTTTATGACAGGTGACGACGATGTTATCAAGGGCGGTTTCGGTAAGAAAATCGTTGCTGCTGTTACAGGTGCTTGGAATGCAAAAGACATCAAGACTATACTTGGTGACAACTATGCAGCAACAAAGCTTCCAACATTCAAACTCGGTGACAAGGATGTCCAGATGAGCAGCTTTGCTGGTTGTAAGGTTGTAGGTGTTAATGCTGAAACAAAGGCTCCTGCTGATGCAATGGCTCTTGCTGAATTTATCACAAGTGAAAAAGCTCAGGTAGAAAGATTTGAAAAGAGAGGACTTGGTCCTTCAAACATTAAAGCAGCTTCTTCAGATGCTGTAAAGGCTGACATTGCACTTTCAGCTCTTGCAGAACAGAGTAAGTATGCTTATTCACAGAACAATGTTAGCGGAAACTACTGGGCTCCAGCTGAAGCATTTGGTACAGCAATGGAAGCAAAGGATTATTCAAAGACAATTAAACAGCAGCTTGATGCAATGGTTGCTCAGATAACAAAATAACTTAGTTATTATTAATATTTATGACAGCTTGAAGCCCCAGGCTTCAAGCTGTTTATAACTAATAACATTTAAAATAAATGTTAAGGAGGCTGGATAATGTGAA
>JAEWZG010000024.1 GCA_023395435.1 Bacillota bacterium | reverse complement strand
GGCAAAAGTTATTCTTGTAACAGTATTTTCTCATCAAAGATTGTCTGCGGTGAATGTGGTGAATTTTACGGCTCAAAGGTTTGGCACAGCAACAGCAAGTACAAGCGTACCATTTGGCAATGTAATAATAAGTTCAAGGGTGAGAAAAAGTGCAGCACACCACATCTTTACGAAGAAGACATCAAGGCTGAGTTTGTAAAACAATTTAATGAATTGCTGCAGAACAAGGATGAAATTCTTGAAAACTGTAGGCTTGTTCAAGCAACGCTGACAGACTGTTCGAAAATTGACACTGAAATAGAAACTTTGACCTGCGAACTTGATGTCATATCAGAACTCACTCAAAAACTTGTTGATGATAATGCCAGCAATATTATAGATCAGAATGAGTATATTACTAAGTATGAAGGCTTTGTTAAACGCTATGAAACAGCAAAATCAAAGCTTGAAAAGTTACAAAACAAGAAGCACCAAAGGCTCTTAAAACAAGATGCCATTGGTGCTTTTATGTTTGCATTAATGGAGCATGATGAGGTTATCGCTGAATTTGATGAGAGATTGTTTAATACAGTGGTTGAGAAGGTTGTTGTGAGGGATAGTGGAATTAAAGTGGAGTTTAAAGCATAAATTCTATAATTTAAGCAGTTTAGTACAAATTGAATTATAATCAGATGAGTGCGTTACAAGCAAAATTGTTTTTCCTTGCTTATTTAAGGTTTTAAGGATTTCAATAACTTTATCTGCATTATCTTTATCTAAAGACCCAGTGGGTTCATCAGCTAGGATAAGATCACATTTTTTTACCATTAATCTTGCTAAAGCAACCCTCTGCTGTTCACCACCTGAAAGCTTATATACTTTGGTATTAATTTCATGTTCAAGATTAACTTTATTTAGTGCTTCTGAGATTGATATGCAGTCCTGTTTGTTATTACAGATTAACTTTAAATTTTCTTCAACTGTTTTGTTCTCAATAAGAGCAAAATTTTGAAATAGAAAACCGACTTTATTTCTATAGTAATAAATTTTGTTTTTTCTCTTTGAAATATCTATATTATCTATTAATATTTTGCCTTCATCATAGTCCTCAATTCCTCCTATCATATTCAGTAGTGTTGTTTTGCCACATCCACTTTTACCTGAAAAAATAACAAATTCTCCATCTCCAATTTCACAATTAAAATTCTCAAATAAGACTTTTTTACCAAATGTTTTTTTTAGGTTTTCAATTTTAATCATAAACTACCTCCTTTGAGAATTTTTTGGATATTTGTTCTTTCAAACTTAATTGTTTTAGTTACTATTAAAAGAACTTCAAGTACAAAAGTAATAAAAATAGCAAATAGAGTATACCATAATAATTTTGTCTCTAGTTTATAACATAAGTATATTGATAATATTGCTGAACAAATATTGCAAAGAGCAGTTATGCATAATACTTTTTTCATCCTTAACCAGATAGAATATCCAGATACTTTTTTTACTGCTAACTCTATATCGTTTAAAATATATTCTAACTTTACTATATATATAGAAATTAAAAACTCAAAAAATAAAAAAATAAATAAGATTACGAAGTTGGTTTTTAGTGTAATGTCGTGTTTTATCACAGATTTTCTATATGTTTCATACACATTTGTAATTCTAAAAGGTTCTTTAATATTATATTTAGTATAAATATTATTAAACTTGTTTGTATTTGCACTATCAAGTTTAAATAACGTTTTATTATTAAATGATGCGATATTATCAGTAAAGTTAATTCCATATGAGGTGTCTAATAACAAAATAGGATCATCTATATACTTACTAAAGCTTTCCTCATTTATGTCAGCTTGAATAATCCTATATGATTTTTTTATATAAACCACCTGAACGTTGTTGTTACAGGATTTGTTTGCAAACTCAAGTATTTTTTTCACATCATCTTCGGTATAATTTAATTTACTAGGTATTAAAATATATTGTTTGTTTTCTTGAATATTAATATTTTTAATTTCTGATTTAATATCATTAAGCATATTTTTATTAGCATAATATATAGTTGTGTTTTTTTTATTTATTTTAGTGTCAAAGAAACTTGAAAATATCTTAATATCCATTTTATCAACATTATTGAAATATACGTCTTTAATAAAATCATTTTGTAAATTTGGTGCAATATTAAAAAAAGATTTTCCAAAATATACAAAGTAGTAATTCTTTTTTGCGGTATAGTATTCTTCTTGAGATTTATATTTAAAAGATTTATATGCTGTAATCATAGTTAATGCAATTACTATACTGCATAATGTACACACAACTATTTTGAGTAAATATGTCATATTAAGAATGGAAGCAAGATTATCTTTTCCTTTTAGTACTAACACTGGATTCTTTAGAAGTAATAATAATTTATTGACGATTTCAATTAAAATTAAAATTAAAATTAATATCAACATAGGTGTATTATATGGAATCTGTTTAGCTACTTTTTTTAAAAAAATATACATTATAAAATAACTAAATAAAATACAGGAAATGTCATATGCTATTCTTCTAAAAATAAATTTATATATGTTTTGTCCATTAATGCACCTTATTGCTACTTCTTTTTTTATAAATTTGTTATTGTAAATATTTATTAAGACTAGAATAACTGCAACTGCTAAAAAAATAATTATAAGTTCTGTAACAACATAATTTCTTATGTTGTAGTCTTGAAAGTTTTGGTAATCCAAACCATGCTTACTTTTAATTGCATATAAAGCCTGATAAATGTTATTGTAATCTCCGTAAAAATAAATATTTACTATATTGTTTTCTGATAATTCATAAATATCATCAAATTGATAGTATGTTATATTTATAGAATTTCCAAAATAGCTTTTATGCATGCCTTCAGTAATATAATTTCTATTTTCTATGTACTTTTTTGTTTTAATATTGCAATAAATACTTAACTCTGTATGTGTTGAGTTATTAGTTAGTTTACTATCAGCATAATATACTTCACAATTGTTATTTTTTGCAATACTATAAACACTGTTTATTAAATCTTTATTAACACTAGGGCTTCCTTCAATTTGAATATATGGGTTAGTTGTTAGCTGAGTTGGATATTCAATAAATAAAGATGTATTTACTAAAAGCATCATAAAAAATAATACACAGCAAATTAAAAATTTTGATTTCATTGTTTTAATCCAATCCAAAAAAATCATTCAATATTTCTATTTTATCTGATATTAAATCTTTATTTTCCTTAATGATATCTTTCTGTTCTGATGTAATGTTTGATGTTATTTTATAGTTTTTATCCATAAGATAGGAAAAAGATGTTTCTGTTTTATGTGTTTGGGGATTAAGAGTAAAAAAGTTTATCATATATTCATGATTGAATATTCTCGGCCATGCAATAACCTCAAAATAAACGGTTGAATCCTCTTTTCTAGATGTTGATAAATAATAATTTCCTCCATCTATGCTGAGATAGCCTGTTTCGCTAAATCCAATATGGTCGCCATTTTCAAGTATCTTATCCCCCATATCTGCCTCATAGTTATCCATTTTACTATTGTATTTATCAAAATACAAATATCTTCTTAAGAAAAAAGCTGCATTAAATAAACCAAATAACACTACAATTATTATAAGAATTGTTAGAAATCTTTTTTTTATCTTAGTCATTGTAAATCCTCACTTCTAAAATGCGCTCAATAACAAGTTACTGAGCGCATTTGTTTTATATTTAATTAATCCAAAGATTTATCCTATATTGAACATTACTGTTTTTATGTACTATCTCAGCCTTATATGTGTAATACCCCTGATCTCCCTGATTAGAGAACGACCACGATTCTCCATTTGTAACCATACCTTCATACGTTATCCCTTTTGAACTACGAACTCTACAAGTATCATAGTTTTTTGTTAATCCATCTTTAAAACCACACTTGACATCTGCAACAGGATTTATTCCATTATCAATTTTGTCATTAATATCTAAAGACCTATATGTTTCCCACGAATTATTTGTAATAGCTTTATCAGTAAATGAACCTAAGCTACTGTTATAATTTTGTGTTGCAATCATCATTTTTGCACTTGACGGAATTACCTGTGTTAATGCTAAAACACAAGTAATAATAGTTATAGTTGTTACTTTCGCTTTCTTTTTCATATTTTCCTCCAAAATTTTATTATAAAATTAATATTAATTTACAATATTATAATATATGAAAAAAGTGTAAAAGTCAATAGTAATTAAAGTTTTATTAAATTATTGTAAAATAATCAGTATTTTGGCAATAATTAAAATTTATCTTTTATTCTCCAAAAAGTATGGATACCCTTCTTCTTTTTCCAATGCTTGGTATAGTGGGATGTTTCTTATTAATACCAAACACATAAAAATAATCATTATAGGAAATATACACAAAAATGTAACAATGCCATTTAAACAAGCAAATATATACAACTGGAAAACAATTGCTAGTATAAGATTGAATAATTTATACTGCGAACATAGAAAAAAACAAGCTACTGACAATAATAATATTTTAAAAATATATGTGTAGAAATCTATTGGACGATCATCTCCATTAAATGCTATTGAAATAAAGGCTGTCCAACCTAATATTCCTAAGGTTACAAAATGAATTATAATACTTGCTATATTTATCCGCTTTGACCAAATTAAAAGTTTGTTTAAATCAAAAAGTAAACTTCTTTTCTCATTAATTAAAAGACAAGGAACTTCATCAGGTTTGACCATTATGTCACCATCCCATTTATTAGTATTTTATTTTTGTTTATATTATTTTACTATTTTCTTATTACTATGTCAATATTTAATTGGTAATACAAACGCACCCAATTCTAAATAGGTGCATTTGTATCAAAGGTGAAAGCATTTGTCAAATAAGAACCTCAGCTTTAATACAAGTTGAGGTTCTTTTCTTTATGCCTTGAAAGCCTTTATATAAAGGGTTTGAGGAGCTTATATAGTAAAACATAACCCCTCAGAAGAGCGAAATTATCACTTTTTCTGAGGGGATTTTACTGTTTTGGGGTGTTTTATAAAAAGCTATCGTTTGATAATAGGGGTATCGTTTGATTGTTGATGCAGATTAAGTTAATAAAGCACGGTATTTAAGCTAGTAATTGTTTAATGTTTTTTAATTAAAAAACTTTTATTTTATTTTTTAAAAAACTATTGACAAATAGAATATATTTGATATAATACTGATATAAGGTGATTGAAATTTAGTTAAATAACAGAAAGCAATTTTTTATAAAAACAAGAAAGGAAAGGGTTCTATGAAAAAAGAAATGGTTCGCTTTAGTGATGTTGTTAGATTTTCTACTGGAACAAATCTTTCAAGAAAGCAAGAAGATAAATTATCTGAAAAGAAAATTTATAACATCGAGGATTTTGAAAATGATTTAAGAGTAAGTAATCAATTATCTGAAACAAATGAGAATGAGTATGGGCAAGGCAAAGAGGATATTGTTAAACCAGGTGACTGTATCATAAGTATGATAAAAAGTAAGGCAGGCGTTGTTTCAAACAAAAGTAATGGAAAATACTTATCACTTAATTTTCTTAAATGCGAAATTGATGAGGATTTGTTATATCCTTGGTATTTTTGTTATCTATTTAATGAAGCAAACTCTATAAAACAACAGATATTAAAAAACCAGCAAGGTACTGTAAAAAGCGTTACAAGACTTAATATAGGCACAATTGGTGATATAAAGTTTGAATTAATTGATATAGATCAACAGAAAAAAATTGGTGATATGTACAAAATTATATTAAATCAAGAATATTTAATGAAGCGTGAAGCGGATTTACTTAAACAGTATGCTTTAAGTATGATGCAAATGCTTGATAAGAATTAAAGAAAACTTTTAGGAAGGAGATATGTATTTATGTGTAAATATGGAGATATTTATTTAGCTGAACTTCCAACTATTTCCGGAAGTCAGGTGCAACAGGGCGTTCGTCCAGTTATTGTGGTATCAAATGATAAGAACAATATGTTTTCACCGGTTGTAACAGTTCTGCCTTTGACGTCAAAACAGTGCAAACATGCATTGCCTACACATGTTGCTATTATAGGATATGGATTATTAAAATCAAGTGTGATATTAGGCGAACAGATTATTACTTTGGATAAAAAGCTTCTTCGTGATAAGGTTGGAACAGTAAGCGATATATCTATGAGAAATAGAATTCAAAATGCTTTAATGACTCAACTAAATATGGCAGTTTAATGTTAAATAGGCAGTTTTATATAAGGTTACTATAAAAATTAAGAATGGAGATTATTATATGGCAAATTTAGAAAATAGCAAAGATTTATTAAATGTATTATGGAGTGGCGCAGATATTTTACGTTCAAAGATGGATGCTAATGAATACAAAAATTATTTATTGGGTATGGTGTTTTACAAATATTTATCAGATACTTTCCTTGTTAAAGTTTATGATTTAATTAATGATTGTAAACCAGAGTCTATGCTTCAGGCTCAAAAGGCTTATGAGGATATTATGAAATCTAAAGATGCAAAGGATTTGCTAAAAGAAATCAAAGAAACATGTCACTATGTAATTGAACCAGAGTACACTTATACAAAACTGGTTGAAAAAGTGGAGACAAACAAGTTCCAAAGAGAAGAACTTCAAAAAGCCTTTAATGATATAGAAGAATCAGATCAGCTGTTTGAAAATATGTTTGATGATATTGACTTGTATTCTAATCGTTTGGGAACAGGCGATACAAAACAAAGCAGAACCATTGCAGATTTAATTAAAGAAATAAACAAAGCTGACCTTCTTAATATTGAAGGAGATATTCTTGGAAATGCATACGAATATTTAATCGGACAGTTTGCATCTGAAACAGGAAAAAAAGCGGGAGAGTTCTATACTGCACAAGGGCCAGCACAAATTCTTACTCGTATTGCTATTGCAGGACAGGAAGATAAAAAAGGCTTAAGTGTTTATGATCCGTGCATGGGATCAGGTTCACTGCTTTTGGACGCAAAAAAATATTCTTCAAAATCGGAATATATTAAATATTATGGACAGGAATTAATGCCGTCGACATATAATTTGGCTCGTATGAATATGTTCTTGCATGGAATTGCTCCTGAAAATCAGAAACTGCATAATGCAGATACCTTGGATTCTGACTGGCCAACAACAGAAGAAACAGATTTTAATATGGTAGTAATGAACCCACCCTATTCTGCAAACTGGTCTGCAGCTCCAGGTTTTCTATCAGATGAAAGATTTAGCGATTATGGCGTATTGGCTCCAAAATCAAAGGCTGATTATGCATTCCTATTGCATGGCTTTTATCATTTAAAAGCAACAGGAACAATGGCAATTGTACTTCCACATGGTGTGCTTTTCAGAGGTGGCACTGAAGGCAAAATTCGTCAGAAACTCCTTGAGAGCGGCTCGATTTATGCTGTTATTGGTCTTCCTGCAAACTTGTTTTATAACACCCCTATTCCAACCTGTATTGTGGTGTTGAAAAAACAAAGAGACGGCAGAGACGTTCTTTTTATTGATGCATCTAAGGAATTCCAAAAAGGTAAAAAGCAGAACACAATGAATGATGAAAACATTGATCGTGTTGTTGAGCTTTATATGAACAGAGAAACTGTTGAAAAAGAAGCATATGTAGCAAGCTATGAAGATATTCTTAAAAATGATTTTAATCTTAATATCCCCCGTTATGTTGATACATTTGAAGAGGAGGAAGAGGTTGACTTTGCAGAGCTCATATGTGATATGAAAAAAAACAACAGTGATATTAAACAGTCGCAGAATGACTTATTGTCTCTTATGAAAGAAATTACTACTGACGATGAGGAAGCTAAGAAGAACATTGAGGACTTTATAAATCTGTTGGAGGAAATCTAAAATGAAAAATACTCCAAAAATTAGATTTAAAGGATTTACTGACGATTGGGAACAGCGTGAGTTGGGAGAAGTTACTCAAAGAGTACAAGGAAACGACGGTAGAATGGACTTGCCAACGCTTACTATTTCGGCTGGATATGGCTGGCTCGACCAACGTGATAGATTTTCTGCAAACATAGCAGGCAAAGAACAGAAGAATTATACGCTTCTTCATCAGGGTGAACTTTCATACAATCACGGCAATTCAAAACTCGCGAAATATGGTACTGTTTTTTCTCTCCGAACATACGAAGAAGCCCTTGTTCCAAGGGTTTATCACAGTTTTAAAGTAACTGATGAAGCCGACGCAGATTACATTGAATATGTATTTGCAACAAAGCTTCCTAATAAGGAATTAGGCAAGCTTATATCTTCAGGTGCCCGTATGGACGGACTACTGAACATAAACTATGATGAATTTATGGGTATTAAAATCACAATGCCGTCTATTAAAGAACAGAAACAGTTAAGCACCTATTTCAAGAACCTCGACAACCTTATCACCCTTCATCAGCGTAAGTGTGATGAATTAAAATCGTTTAAAAAAATGATGCTTAAAAAAATGTTTCCTCAAGAGGGTCAAAATGTTCCTGAATTCAGATTTAAAGGATTTACTGACGTTTGGGAACAGCGGAAGTTGGGGGAATTAGGCTCAACTTATACAGGATTATCAGGAAAAACGAAAGAAGATTTTGGGCATGGCAATGCAAATTTCGTCACATATATGAATGTGTTTTCTAATCCAATAGCAAGCCTTGATATGCTTGAACCTGTCGAAATTGACAGCAGGCAAAATGAAGTAAAAGTCGGTGATGTCTTTTTCACAACATCATCAGAAACACCAGAAGAAGTCGGAATGACATCTGTAATGCTTGAAAACAAGCCAAATACTTATCTTAATAGTTTTTGTTTTGGCTATCGACCAACTGAAAAAATAGACTATCTTTATTTAGCTTATATGTTGCGTTCAGACGCTGTAAGAAAAAAGATTACTTTTTTAGCACAGGGTATTTCAAGATATAACATATCAAAAAATAGGGTTATGGAGATTGAAATTCCGCTTCCCAAATTATGTGAACAAACCAAAATCGGCACATATTTCAAGAACCTCGACACCCTTATCACCCTTCATCAGTGTAAGTGTGATAAACTCAAAGAATTTAAAAAATACATGTTGAAAAACATGTTCATTTAAAGGAGAGACGTATATGACAGAACTTGAAGTTACAATAGAGAATAAACTGATAGAACAGCTTGAACATGGTACATCACAGTGGGTCTATAGAAAAGATTTAAAAACAGAAA
Source organism: Bacillota bacterium (assembly GCA_023395435.1). Lineage (GTDB taxonomy): Bacteria > Bacillota > Clostridia > Oscillospirales > Ruminococcaceae > SZUA-444. Next base: position 4,800 of record JAEWZG010000024.1, on the reverse strand, counting down.
AAGCACTGTGGGATAATTTCCGTTATATTTTAGAACAGCACAATAAAGCAAAGCTCAATGATATACCATTAACAGATTCTGAATTTGAACAGGTAAAAAACCAGCTTCAGTTTTCATCATTTTATGAAGCTGGAAAATGGCTTGTTGGTGAAAATGGAGTAGCACAGGTTCATGTTCAGCGTGGCACAGAAACTCTGCATCTTATGGTAATTAATCAGGAGCATGTTGCTGGTGGAACCAGCGTGTATGAAGTAATTAATCAATATAGTGCATTAAAAGAAGATACTGACGATACAAATAAACGTGACAGACGTTTTGATGTAACCTTATTGATTAATGGACTTCCTATGATTCACATTGAGCTAAAAAACAGAGAACATTCATATATGGATGGATTCTGGCAAATAAAAAAATATATTAGCGAGGGAAAGTTTAAAGGTATTTTTTCAGCAATACAAATGTTTGTTATTAGCAATGCAAGTGATACTAAATATTTTGCTGCCGCTGATGGTCCTGCTCTGAACCCTAAATTTCTTAGTAGCTGGTCAGATGAAAAGAATAAACCATTATCAAATTATCTTGATTTTGCAGATAAGGTTTTAAAAATACCTGCAGCACATGAAATGATTTCAAAATATACAGTGCTGGACAAAGAGGCAAAGAGCCTTATTTTGCTTCGCCCTTATCAGATCCATGCTATTGAAGCAATAAGAGAGGCATCAAAAACAGGCCAATCGGGGTATGTTTGGCACACGACCGGTTCTGGAAAGACAATGACTTCTTATAAAGCTACAAGAAACATTCTGATGGATATTCCTTCAATTGAAAAAACAATATTTTTAATTGATAGAAAAGATTTAGACACTCAGACAACACAGGCTTTTCAATCCTATGCTAACAGCGATGTTATTGATGTTGATGAAACAGAAAACGTTACTGATCTGAGTAATAAATTAGTTGATGGAAAGCGTCAAATGATTGTTACAACAATTCAGAAATTACAATTGTTAATTAAAAAGCGCTTAGTAGGAAAAGAAGATACAGCAAAATATAAAAAAATAAAAGCATTGCGTATTGCTTTTGTTGTTGATGAATGTCATAGAGCCGTTTCCCCGTCAGTAAAAAGGTCGATGGAAGAATTCTTTTTAAACTCTTACTGGTATGGTTTTACTGGCACCCCTCGTTTTGATGAAAATCCATACCCAGAAATGGGTGATTTGCCACGCACAACAGAGCAATTATATGGTAAGTGTCTTCATTCATACACAATTAAAGAAGCAATTCATGACAGGGCAGTATTGGGATTTCAGACTGAACATATTGGAGCTCTTGGATTGGATAAGAACGATTCAAATGAAAATCTTGATGTGTACACACAAGAGCGACACATGTTAATGGTACTTGATATAATTCTCAATAAGTCAGGTAATAAGTTTGGTTTGCAAAACGGAAGAGGACAGACATACGAAGCGATTTTAACAACAAGTTCCATTGAAATGGCACAAAAATATTATGAATTGCTTAAGCAAATAAAAAATAATGAAAAAGAAGTCAAGGTAAGTGAAGAAATATTAAAAGTATTGCCTGATTTTCCTAAGTTTGCTATTACCTATTCAATAACAGAAGATGAAGAAGGTTCTACAGTTAATCAGAATAAGATGGCTGAATCATTACTGGACTATAATCAAATGTTTGGAACACATTTTGAACCCGGTCAGATAAAGGCGTATAATAATAATCTAAATAAAAGACTGGCAAGAAAAGAGGGAAAGTATAAAAGTCGTGATCAACAACTTGATCTGGTAATTGTTGTTGACAGATTACTGACAGGTTTTGATGCACCTTGCCTTTCAACTTTATTTATCGATAGACAACCATTTAGTGCTCATGATCTAATTCAGGCTTTTTCAAGAACAAATCGTCTTTATGATAAAAATAAAATTTTCGGACAGATAGTAACATTTCAATCTCCAAATCATTATAAAAATTCCATTGACAATGCTCTTAAACTATATTCATCAGGTGGTACTAATGAAGCGGTTGTGCAAGAATGGGATGAAGTAGAAGAAAAGTTTATTCAGAATTTATCATCATTAAGATATGTAGCACCATCCCCAAATGATGTGCCAGGCATGTCTATAAAAGAAAAGAAAAAGTTTGCGAAGAATTTTCAAATATTTGATCGTGTATTTGCACAGTTAAGGGCATTCACAAAATACGAAGAAAATAGCTTAGACAAATATGGAATTACAAAGCTTGAATATGAAGAATACGTGGCTCATTATAATAATGTAATGGGAGAACTAAGAAGTGAAGATGACGACACGGACAAACCCTTAGGTGGAGATGATGGTACGGTTATTGATACTGAATATGAGTTAATGTCTTACATTCATATTAAGATTGACTATGAGTATATTGTAAATTTAATTCAAGATATTGTAAATTATTCAGATGGTGATGATGAAGAGACAGAAGACGAGAGAAGCAAAAAAATCGAAGAAGTAAAGGAATTCATTACCCAAATGAGTAAGGATAACCAAAAACTTGCAAATCTGATGACACAGTTAATTACTGATGTAGAAAAAAACAGAGAAGCATACAAAAACAAGCATATATCATCTATACTTGAAGAAATGAGAAACAAAGCAATAGATTCGGTTGTTACTTCATTTGCGAATAAATGGTACGTTGATGCTGAAGCTGTTAAGTATGCCGCAGAAAACTATCAGAATGAAGAGATACCAAATATAAGCGTAATAAAAGACAAGGCAAACTATTCTGAATATAAATGTCATACAGAGAGTCCATTATTAAAATTTAAATACCATTCTATTCTTATTAATGAATTAAGAAGAGTTATAAATGAAGAGATATTACCTTTACGTAGAGATCGGTAAGTTAAGTTTTGTATCGCCCAGATAAAGCGTATTTAGATAATGACAAATGTAAAAAATCCCACTCTACACTTAAGTAGAGTGGGATTAGCTTATATATTTTTACCTCAATCTATTCTTCAAATAATCCTTAGAGCCTATATCAAAAGGCTCTATTTTTATGCCTTGTTTTCTGAGTAAGTCAACTTTCATAGCAAGCAGTTCAGGAAATACATTTAAGTCCATAGCTATTTGCTGATATGTAAGACCACTTTCTATCAACTCATAAAAATCCTCATCAGGAATAAGAAGTTGTGCTGAAAAATAATTTGCATCAACTTCTCGCTTGTGACTGTGATAAGAAAAATTCGATCCGTCGGAGAATGCACCTATACAGCCACTATGCAATTGGTCATGGCCTAACTCATGAGCCAGAACAATTTTTCTTTCAACAAAATTAAGGGAATCTGAAACAACAATAAATCTGGTTCGAAGAATATGAGCGTACATGCCTTTAAATGTTGTTAATGGCGCTGTCTTTAATTGAATGTCAAGATGTTTGATAATAGTTTCTGGGTTTGTAGTAGAGTATGTTGTAACTAGGTTATTTGCTTTCAATATAGCGTCGTTATTAAAAAGCATGTACACTCATCCTTTCATGAGGTCACAAGTGAAGTTATTTATCTTTTCTGCCGTATTTTTCTTTGCTTTTTTTCTTTGCCTCAAAATATAATTCAGTTAGCATTCTAAACATTTCGTCTTTGGCATCTTCATCAAGCTCTCCACCAGCAAACATCATATCAGCATTTTTAAGAATTGCCTGAGCTTGCTTATTTCCTATTGAACCATATTTTTGAGTAGCCTCAAGCTCAAATGCTTCCTCTGAAGAAAAAAGATATTCAAAAGAAACTTCAAAGGCTTTCATTATATCCTGAATAATCTCAGGACGAGCTGGTAGTCTTTCTCCTGTTTCATAGTATGCAAACATTCTTGATGATACATTGCAAAGTTCTGCAGCTTCAGCTTGTGTCAAATATCTATTTTCTCTTAAGTTCCTTAATTTTTCACCAAATGTCATAATAACACCTCCTGTTGCAACAATTATATACCTCTGTTCAATTATTGTCAATATAGTGAAATAGTATTTCAAAAATGTATTGACATACGAATATATGTTCGATATAATAGAGATACCACTCAAGAGACTACATATTTTTTTACTTCTGATTGAACTTATAATTCAATTGACTGAACGTAATTTGTTCTATTATTTTAAGTATAACAAATTAATTGTCCAAAAATACGGACTACAAATTGAAAATACAAGGAGGCAATTAATGCTACAAAATGTCACAACTAACTATCCTAAGATAAAGAAGGTATTTGAATGGAATTCACAAAGTAACAGAATGCATATTAAAATTAAAAACTACATATATGAATTTGAATTGTGCTCCGATAATAAATTCAGGTGTGTAGATTGTAAGAATACAAATAAAAAGTAAATAAGAGCTGCTAGACGGCCGGATTAGTGTCTTTATAGGACATTTTTCCGGCCATTTTTATTTTAAGAAAAATATTTTTTAAAGTTGCAAAAAGGTTGCCACTTTCGTGATATAAACCAAAGCTTTAAAGTTTTAGGCTCTGAAATGAACTTAGTTTCAAGCCAGTTTGACAAACAGGATAAATCTATTGAGGCTCTCACTGCACGAAATGAAGTGCTAAATAAGTCCATTGACACACAAAAAGATAAGATTTCAACACTCCAAAAAGCACTCGAAAACTCTGCCGCCTCCTTTTCTCCCTATATTAAAGGAGTGATGTTATGAATCAATATGAAAAGAATGAAATAGCCAAACTTCAAAATCAAGGGTTAGGCTACAAGAAGATTTCAGATATACTGTCCTTGTCTGTGAATACAGTT
>JAEWZG010000021.1 GCA_023395435.1 Bacillota bacterium | reverse complement strand
AGAAAACCGACTACCTGATGCAGTAATTGCATGTGTAGGTGGTGGTTCAAATGCTATGGGTAGCTTTTATCATTTCATTAATGATGAAAATGTCAGATTAATAGGTTGTGAAGCTGCTGGCAGAGGTGTTGATACATTTGAAACAGCCGCAACAATCAGCACTGGAAAAGTCGGTATTTTCCATGGAATGAAAAGCTATTTTTGTCAGGATAAATATGGGCAGATAGCTCCAGTTTATTCAATATCAGCAGGACTTGATTATCCTGGAATAGGCCCAGAGCATGCATATCTACACGACATTGGTAGGGCTGAATACGTCCCGATAACCGATGAAGAAGCAGTAAATGCTTTTGAAGTTCTGTCAAAAACTGAAGGTATAATTCCGGCTATAGAATCAGCTCATGCGGTTGCCTATGCACTAAAGATTGCGCCAACAATGGATAAAGACAAAATAATTGTTATAACATTATCTGGTAGAGGTGACAAAGATTGTGCTTCAATTGCAAGATATAGAGGAGTTGACATAAATGAGTAAAATTAAAAATGCATTCAAAAATGGAAAGGCTTTTATTCCATTTGTAACCTGTGGTGATCCTGATTTAGAAACAACAGCACAGGTAATCCGTGCTGCTGTAAAAAATGGTGCCGATTTAATAGAACTAGGAATTCCATTTTCTGATCCTACAGCTGAAGGAGTTGTAATACAAGAAGCAAATTTTCGTGCATTAAATGCTGGTACAACAACTGATAAAATTATCAATCTTGTAAAAGACTTAAGACGCGATATAGATATTCCATTTGTTTTTATGACATATGCAAATGTTATATTTTCATATGGTGCTGAACGTTTTATTTCAATTTGTTCAGAAATTGGAATTGATGGCATAATTCTTCCTGATTTACCTTATGAGGAAAAAGAAGAATTTCAACAATTTTGTGACATATATAACGTTGACCTAATTTCTATGATTGCACCAACATCAGAGCAACGTATTGCAATGATAGCTTCTCAGGCACAGGGGTTTATCTATATAGTTTCAAGTCTTGGTGTTACAGGTACGAGAAGTGAAATAACAACTGACCTGGATTCGATAATTAAAGTAGTTCGAGAGAATACCAATGTACCATGTGCTATAGGCTTTGGAATTTCAACTCCTGAACAAGCTAAAAATATGGCTAAACTATCTGATGGAGTAATTGTAGGTTCGCAAATTATAAAGCTTATTGAAAAGCATGGTAAATCTTCAGCAGATGTAATAGGTGAATATGTAAAAAATATGAAGAGTGCTATAAGCGAAATATAAATAATAAATTTTATTTATCCAATGTTATTATTATTAATAATATTGACTTTTTATTTTTGTGTGCTATAATAAAATATACGGGAATGAAGTTGTCCCATGGGTAACCTAAACTGCTAATTTAAGCTGATGACTTCTGCATTTTTACGCAGAAGCTATCAGCTTTTTCTGTGTTATTAGGAGGATGTTTTATGCTCACAAGTATTGCTTTTATTTTTCTTATTGGTATGTTCCTTGGATGGATTTTTAAGAAAATACAATTACCTGCACTTATAGGAATGATTGCAACTGGAATTATTCTTGGACCTTATTTTTTAAATCTTATTGACAAATCAATCCTTGCCATTTCCGCTGACCTTCGCCAGATAGCTTTGGTAGTTATACTAACGCGTGCTGGTCTTTCTCTAGATATAAAAGAATTAAAAAAGTCCGGAAGATGTGCATTATTAATGTGTTTTGTTCCTGCCAGCTTTGAAATTATCGGAACAATTATTTTTGCGCCACTTCTATTTAATATTTCTTATTTTGAAGCTGCACTTATAGGCTCAGTAATAGCCGCTGTTTCACCAGCTGTTGTTGTTCCTAGAATGCTTAAAGTTATGAACGAAGGCTTTGGAACAGACAAGCAAATTCCACATATTATTTTGGCCGGCGCTTCTGCAGATGATGTGTATGTAATAGTGCTTTTTACATCTTTTTCTTCAATTTTAGCTGGAAATAATGCATCAATTATTAATTTTATACAGATACCAACCTCTATAATTTTAGGAATAGCTCTCGGAATATCGGCGGGATTGTTTCTTAATCTTTTCTTCAGAAAAATCCATATACGCGACAGTGCAAAAATAATTATTCTGATGAGTCTATCATTCCTTATAATAGCATTTCAGGATTTATTTTATGATTATGTACGTGTATCTGGATTAATTGCTATTATGGTTGTTGGAATGACTCTGTTTGCCAAATACCCTGTTCTTGCAAAGCGTCTTTCAAATAAATATAACAAGTTATGGGTGGCAGCTGAAATAGTATTATTTGTTCTTGTCGGTTCAACTGTACAAATTAATAGTATAACAAAATATGGAGTATCTGCAGTCATTTTACTTATAATTGCACTAGTTTTCAGAATGCTTGGCGTTTTTATTTCACTTATTAAAGCAAAGTTAAATAGTAAAGAACGAATATTCTGCATGCTTGCATATACACCAAAGGCAACAGTTCAGGCTGCCATTGGTGCAATTCCACTTGCAATGGGACTTGAATGCGGAGGGCTTGTTTTATCCATAGCAGTACTTTCCATTATAATAACAGCACCTTTCGGAGCATTGATGGTTGATTTGACTTATAAAAAACTATTAAAAAAGTCAGAAAACTATTCGGTATAATTTATTAATACTGATATTCAATATAACTTGTTTTAATGTGTATAAAATTACCCCTTTCAGTCGATAACGTTTGAAAGGGGTATAATATATATTGAGGTATAGATAAAAAGCGACATACAATTTATTTTAAATATTCTTTTTTACATTTCTCTAAGTCTGTTAAAGGTTTGAAGCAAATTAAGCTTTCCATATCCCCACTGTGTATTAGGATATGATATTGATTCCATTCTTGAACATCCTCTTATCAGATAAGCTCTGACCTGATATGTACTTAATGAAACATCATTTCCCTGTACTATTCCCCATTGCATAAGCAATGCAGAGGCACCTGCTGTAATAGCTGTGGCTACGCTTGTTCCACTCATTGTACCAAGGCCCGTGGGATAGTAACCACTTATGTCTACCCCAGGAGCAACAAGAGTAGGTGCCAAAGCCATTGAACGTGTTGGTCCCCATGATGATTCTGCGTATAGACTATTGTTAAGATGATCGTACGCCCCACAGCTAATGGCTCCAAATGCTGTTGCTGGCACGGTTACAGTCCCATACGGAGTTGCATCCAGAAATTCTATTTCATCACTAATAAATCCCGTCAGAGGCAACCATGCATCATATACTCCGCTTAGTATTATATCCCCATATACTTTAATCGTCCAAATCCCTGGAGTTGCATTTAAGATTTTTACTATAGTTAGCTGGTCGCTGCTACCTTCAACAGGAAAATAATATTCTATACTTATTGTTGACGGCTCAAGAACAAGTCTTTGAGTAAATGTATATCCAGAACGAGAAGGTACACGACTAATTATTTCGCCTGTTGGGGAAATAATTCCTACTGACATCTTGTCGGAAACAGAATTCCATAAGCTCATGTATATGTTTCCGCTACTTTCTCCAACCTTTATATCAATGTTTTCTTCTTTATTTAATGCAGACATTGTTTTACGCACATGATGTCTTGCCTGAGCTTCATTGCCTGCCGCTGTACAAAGACATATGCCTCTAAGGTTTGAAACTCCAGCAAGATATTCCTCAAAAAGACTAAATCCATCATGTGAGCCATAATTACTTCCAAGACCAATACAAATTACAACAGGTATACCAAGCTGTTGTGCTTTTCTAACTATATATTCAACTCCTACCATAACCGAGATTGATCCAAAAGCATATTTCAAATCCTTTGGCACTCCATAACTATCCAACCAATATTGACGTACCCTTCGCACTTTTACAACAATAAGTGAGCTATCAGGTGCAGCACCGCTGAAGTTATCAGTAATTCTTCCAGAAGCAACCGAAGCTAGGAAGGTGCCATGCCCTGATTCATCCCTATGCGGGACTATCTCATAAGGATTTTGAGAACGCAAAGCAGCATTAATTTGTTCATTTGTATATTCTGCTCCGATTGAAAAGTCGCCAGGAGGATTATAGCTTTTAATGGTCTGATCGTATATAGCAAGTATTTTGCTCGTTCCATCCTCATATCTGAAAACATCTTGAGTGTAATCAATTCCTGTATCAACTATTCCTATTGCAACGCCTCTTCCCTGTAAATCAAGATAGGGCTGATACTGAACAGGTGTAATCGCTGCAGCATCAAGATGAATAGTATCAAGAAGACCTAATAATATTGATGCAGAACTGATATAGCTTGAGCCAAGAAGATCGATGATCTCTTGTATATTATTAATATTAGTATATGCAAGATCGTATCTTCCAGCAAGAGTCATTGCGACATATATATCGTCCCGATTTTGAAGGTTATTGATAAAATCTGAGCGTCTTACTATGAAATCTAATGTGTTTTCAGAATATAAAAAGTCAAATTGTTCTTGTGTCACTGAAAAACCTCCTCATATATCAGATTCAAGAAGTTCCATAGTTTGTATTAGATTTAGTGATCCATAGCCCCATGCACTGTCGGGATATTCTATATTTTTATTTCGTGTAGCACCTTTTATTAGATAACCTTTTAACATCTGATTATACAAAAATGGCTTTCTGCCATTAACAATTCCCCAGTCCATCATAAGTGCTGCCGAACCACTTACAAACGGAGCAGCCATACTTGTGCCGGAAAAGGTATCGAAACCACCACCAACCTTACTTGAATAAATGTTTACTGCTGGAGCGACAATATCAGGCTTATGTAAATTTTTGTCGCCCTTTCCAGAAAAAAAAGCTATACTGTTAAGTAATGAATTATACCCTCCCACACTTATTACATTATTGACAGTAGCTGGCAAAGTTATTGTCAAAAGATCATCTGGCTGCAGAAAAGCTGTGTTTGCGGATACCTCTGCAACTGTTGGTAGCCATAAATTAACCCTACCGTCAACTGCTTTACTACACTTTATGCGCAAATCCCAAATGCCTATCATAAAATTACTATCACTAAATAAAAATATAATTTCCTGCTTTCTGCTATAATGTGTTATTGGTTTGTAGTATACGGTAACAGTATATTCACCATAACGGATTACTTTTGAAACGTCTTTTGGGGTGATATTACCCGATGAAACCTTGTTTGGTGCGATAAGTTCAAAATCTATATTGTCATTAAAGCTTTTCCATATATCAACGTATAAATTCCCCAACTTATATGGGCAAGCAAATTCTATTTCCTCTGTTTTTCCAGTTGTTAACACTACACTTGAATGATGACCCGCTCCACCTTCATTTCCTGCTGCAACTACAATTGATGTTTTCCACATACTGCATAGAGAATTCAGACACTCTTCAAAAAGTGAATCACCAGTGTGAGAGCCATTATTCATACCATAACTAATATTAATCACAAGTGGCATTTTTAGCAATAGAGCTTTATCAATTAGATATCTAACTCCGCGCAGAATATCTGTTGTTTTAGCAGTACCCTTATTGCCAAGCTTAACGGAAATAATGCTCGCTTCGGTGGCAATACCACTATTTCCTACAGCAATTCCCGCAACCGCTGTGCCATGGCCAACAAGATCTCTACTTGGCAGAATTTCATACGGATTACCTGTGCTAAGTGCATAATTTATCATATTACGATCATATTCTACGCCGAAAATAAAACCATTAGGCGGGATTCCATCAGCACTTTGATCCCATATATAAAGTATACGGCTATTATTATCGGGTGTTATAAATTCTCTATGAGTATAATCAATTCCTGAGTCAATTATTCCTACTATAACACCCCTACCTCTTAATTTGAATCTACCATCCCTAACAGGACTAATACCTACGTTTCCCATTTCATAATATAACATAGGAGCTGCTGAAATATCCTTTGCTGTTTCATAATATTCTACTTCTTCGAAAAGTAACAATTCCTCTACCCTGTCTGATGGAATAGTTAATATAGCATAATTGCAAGTAATAATTTCAGCACTTCCATTTACGGCAGTGCTGACTCCGAAAATATCTCCACTAAATTTTACTATCAACTCTATAAATGAATTATCCGATGGCATATAAATTTCCTCCGATTATCTGTTCCAAAAAGAGAAATCCTCTCATATACTATATGCAAGAGGTGATATTAATATGAGCAATGGTTATGGTCAGTTAAGCGTCAATGTATACGCAAACGATGTCGGAATGCCTATTGAGAATGCTAAAGTTACAATTACTGATAGAAATTCAGAATCAGTAATTGAGGAGTTTATAACAAATTCGTCTGGTCAGACTCCAGTTGTTGAGTTGCCTGCTCCTCCAGTCGAGTATTCCTTGGAATATAGCAATATGAAGCCATATTCAGAGTATAACGTTTTTGTTGAATCAAACGGATTTGAACTTCTTAAGGTTGAAGGTGTACAAATCATGTCCACCACTGCGACAATACAACCTGCCAAAATGAAGTATCGTACTGATAACAATGATTTAGTACGGAAAATTTTAATAAGTGAACCCGTCCTTTGGGGCGTATATCCTCCAAAAATACCAGAAGCTGAGGTTAAGCCACTTCCTGAAAGTTATAGTTTTGTAGTTCTGCCGGAAGTAGTAGTTCCAGAATACATAATAGTTCACCTCGGCACACCGAATAATCAACAAGCAGAGAATGTATGGGTTACATATAAGGAATATATTAAAAATGTCGCATGCTGTGAAATATATTCAACGTGGCCTGCTGAATCAATAAAAGCAAATGTAATTGCTATTATTTCTTTCACACTTAACAGAGTTTACACAGAATGGTATCGTGGCAAGGGATATGACTTTACAATAACCAATAGTACTGCATATGACCATGCTTTCAGCTATGGTAGAAATATTTATGACAAAATCTCAGTAATAGTTGATGAAATATTTTCAACTTATCTAACAAAACCAGAAATAAAGCAACCACTTTTTACACAATATTGTGATGGGAAAAGAGTTAGTTGTGAAGGAATGACACAGTGGGGCTCAAAGGATTTAGGCGACCAAGGATTTTCGTCAATTAACATATTGAAGAGTTTTTATGGCTATGATTCCTATTATGAAGTTGCACCAAAGGTTGCGGGTGTGCCAAAATCATTTGGTGGAACAACCCTTTCATTTGGCACAACTAATAACGATGTAAGAACAATTCAAGAGCAGCTTAATGCTATTTCAAACAATTATCCCAAAATTCCTAAACTTCCCGTAACAGGATACTATGGTGAGCAAACTCAAAATGCAGTAAAAATTTTTCAGGAAATATTTGATCTTCCTCAGACTGGTAATGTTGACTTTGCAACTTGGTATGAAATTTCAAATATTTTTGTTGCAGTTAAAAAAATATCAGAACTTTAACTAATCGTAAATTTAATAAAATGATTAGATGGTTAATCTTATAAGAAAAGCAGCAGTATTTTCAATAAATACTGCTGCTTTTCTTATTATAATTAATTTGAACATATATTCAACATAGGCAATCGAATTATGAAATACCTTATTTAAATTTACCTATTTTAGAATCACTTGTACTCCGATTAATACTATTCTCCACACTCATCATGGTGCTTATGTTCATGACAAACTGAGCCAGTAGATTTCAATTTACCTTGAAGATAATTATTAACAACCTCTTCTGCAACACCTGAAGCACCTGTTATTACTTTAATGCCTTTTTCGGTGAATATATCAATTGCTCCCTGTCCCATTCCACCTGAGATAATAACCTTAACATTTTTTTCTGCAAGAAAAACTGGAAGAAAACCTGGTCTGTGTCCTGGATTAGGCACAAATGTACTACCTGTTATTTTTCCGTTTTCTGAATCAAAGATATTAAAACCCTCACAATGGCCAAAATGCTCTGTTACCATTTTTCCTTCACTCGCTGTAGCTATTTTCATATTAAACTCTCCTTATAATAATATATTATTTATTTTATACCATATTTCCACAATTGCTTTCGCTGCGTTACTTTCAGGATATTCAGCAATACTTTTGCAATTATTGATCGCAATAGAAACTGTTTTATCGTATGGTATTCTTCCTATTACTTTTATGTCTATTGAATTGCAGTATTCCTCGATTTCACGAGATTTACTTTCATTAATATCATATTTATTGATACATACAGCGCATATTACGCCAAATTTATTTGCTGTTTCAATAATGCGCTTCATATCGTGTATTCCCGAAACAGTCGGCTCTGCAACTAATAAAACCATGCTGACCCCGCTGATTGAAGCAATTACAGGACATCCTATTCCAGGTGAACCGTCTATTATTGCAAGACTATCATCGCATGAATTATCTTTAAGCTGTTTTTTTACAGCAGTAACAAGCTTACCCGAAGCACCACTTCCCGTTTTTAGTTTTGCTGAAGAAAAGACATTTAGCTCATTTTTGTGCAATATCAATTCACCAGATGAATAATCTTTCATTTCTATTGCATTAACCGGGCAGACTTCAGAACAAACTGCACAGCCCTCACATTCCGAAACATTAACGACAAAATCATGAATAGCATTAAATCGGCAAGTTTCTTCGCATTTACTACACTTTATACACATTTGGGTATCAATTTGTGCTTTTTGAAACCCATAATAATTAGTTGTCTGAGGTTTTATATCCTGTGCTGCTACAAGATGAAGATTAGGTGCATCAACATCACAGTCAGCAAATGCACTTGCTCCACTCATTGCAATAAGCGCCGATGAAACAGTTGTTTTGCCCGTTCCGCCTTTACCGCTTAAAATAAGGAGTTGTTTCACGAAACAGCCTCCTTTACTGAAGATAAAAGCTGAATGAATTTATTTTTATAATCTTCACATTCTCGTACAGCAATTAACCCATCTGAATTAAGAATTGCCAACTTCTCATCATATTGAAACTCGGAATGAACAGGAATATTATTAACCTCACAAAATTTTCTGGCTGGATTATCATTTTCAATGCTCTTGTTTAAAACTGCTCCAAAAGGTTTTTTAAACTGCTTTACAAGATCATATACCATTTGAAAATTATGCACTCCAAACAATGTTGGCTCAGCAACTAGCAAACAATAATCAGCTTTTTTTATGCTTTCCATAACAACACAAGCACTTCCTGGCGGGCAGTCAATTATAGTATTCTTACTCTCGTTAATATTATTAAGCAAGGCTTTTATTACAGGCACACCAGAAACCTCGCCTGTATTAAGGCATCCAGTCAGAACTGTTACATCTTTTGATTTGCCTGTTTCAACAAATCCAATTTCTCTTGGTATTTCTATAATAGCTTTCTGTGGACAAAGAACCATACAACCACCACAAGAGTGACAGACTTCATTAAAAACATACAGTTTTTCCTTTATCATAGCAAGTGCATTATATCGGCAAAAATCTACACACCTACGACAAAAAATACAATTCGTTTTTGTCCATTCGGGAACATTAACTGTAACAGATTGCTTTTTTGTTATCTCCGGTTTCAAGAAAAGATGTCCGTTTGGTTCTTCTACATCACAATCCACATATACTGAATTTTCAGTCACACATGCGAGATTGACAGAAATAAAAGTTTTACCTGTACCACCCTTTCCACTTAAAACAGCAACCTGCATTACTGCTTGCCCCCATGATTATGAAAACCTGGATGAATATCTTTCAAAAGAGTTAATTCATTACATTTAAACTTTTCAATATTATCATAGGCTGTTCCTTCTACAGCTTTGTATAACATAATTTCAGCAGGCTTTAATACTGCTGCTGCATTTTCGCCACATCGGAATGTAATAACAACTTCTGCTCCTTTATCTGCAAGAAGCTGGGCTACTTTTATACCTGCGCCGCCTTGACTTGCTGCAGCACTGTTATCAATAAATTCATATTTAGCATTTTCGGTATCAAATATCACAAAAAGTGGTGTTCTTCCAAACGATACGCATACTGGTGTATCCAGTGATTCCTCCTCAACAGGTATTGCAATTTTCATTATTTCTCCTCCTTAGAATTAATATAATCCTCCATAATTTTAGCAGCACAGCCGACAAGCTCCACGCATGGACGCTTTTTGTAATACTCATCCGTTCTCAGTTCAGGCACTGGTTTATCTGCTCCGGCACCAAGTCCGAGTAAATCTCGACATATAATTGAATTGTTTTCTTCTTTAAACCTATTTGCAAGCTCTTGAATGAGATTATAGTGTTCAGTTTTAGCTTTGTTATCCTTTGGATCAGAATAACCATATAAAATTCCTGCCACCATAAACATACCACTTACAGCTCCACATACTTCACGAAGTCTGCCCATTCCTCCGCCAAATGAAGAGGATATTTTTAATGCCGATTCTGTATCAAGTCCTGTTTTATCACAAAATGCAAGAAAAACTGCTTGCGAACAGTTATAACCTTGCTTAAAAAAGTCCATAGCTTTTTTTGAGTAATCTGTCATTCTTTTTCTCCAAGTTATTTTATATAATTAATTTTAGAAGAACCTTTGGTGCAGGCTGTAAACAAGTTTTCATATTCGCACTTTTCTTTCCCATAGCAATATCCTTCTTTCTAAATTAAATTATATCTCAAAACTATCACCAGCACCGTAAATGCTACAGTGTTCTCCAAACACATGCTTAATTTCACATGATTTAATAACGCCTGTACAATGAACAGGTATAATTCTTTCAATATCAAGTTTCTTTAGAAATTCAACTGTCTTTTCAAGTCTTTCATTGCTTACAACTTCAAGGTGCATACCCGCAAAAACAGTATTAATTTTCTTGTCAGGGAAAAGCTTCTTGGCATAGCTAAGACAATTTGCTATGCCAGGATGACTGCATCCGATAAAAATAACAAGTCCTTTTTCAGTATCAAATACAAGCATCTGTTCATCCTGCATTCTGTCAGTTATTTTTTCTTCTCCATTCTGAACAAGCAATCCTTCGAATGGTCCTTCAAACGGAACAGTAATAGGTATATCTGAACACAAATATACTTTTTCTGCTATCTGAGTTTTCTCCCCCGTGAGTATAATCATATCTTTATAATTCTCATACTTCCACGGTATTCCTATTTCTCTATAACCATTTTTGTCTTTCGTAAACTTCCTTTCAAAAGCCTTTTCACGCACATAAGTAATAGGGTATTTTTCTTTTGCTGGAAAATTTACATAACCACCACAGTGGTCATAATGCCCATGACTTAGTACAATGCAATCTGTTCTGCATAAATCAACACCCATAATTTCTGCATTATGACAAAACACGTTTGTTTGTCCTGTATCAAACAGAATACTCATTCCATTATATTCAATAAACACACACAACCCATGTTCAGCAAGAAACTTTCCTTTGCTTGTTCTATTTTCTGTTAATATACTTACTTTCAATTATGCCACCTCAATAATTATGATCTTATGCTCAATATTTTATCACCGTTTTGGTCATATGTCAATATCATAAATAAAAAAATAAGGCTATCTTATAAACAAGACAACCTAATTCTATACTCTATTCTTTACTGCAATGACGGCGACAATTCTTATTACAAAACTTCTCTCTGCATTTCTTAATGCACTCAATATGAACAGAACCACACGACGGACATATATATTCACCGTTCTTTATTATCTCCATCTTCTCAAAACTTTCTGACCATTCTCTACCACAGTCTTCACATTTTACTGGGCAGATATTTCTTGTGAAATTGCCACCTTCAATTTTGAGTGTTTTTCCATTAACAAGGCTGTCTGTAATCTTTTCTCTTGCTGAAATTAAAATACGCTGAAAGGTTGGTCTTGAAACTTGCATTTTCTGTGCACATTCTTCCTGCTCAAAACCTTCAAGATCTTTTAAACGAACAGCTTCAAGTTCTTCAAGTTTTAATATATTTCCCGGTAACTCGTAAATATTTTTATCAGAAGGTACAAAATAAGGTATTATCGGTATATTTTCAATTTTTCTCAATTTTACTGGTCGTGCCATAGTTTACCTCCCTTTCGTCTTATTTTTATTATAATTTGATTATGAGCTTATGTCAACAACATTTCTAACCACATATTTTCTACTTGTTTTGTAGTTTTTCAAGCTTTGCTTTTTCTAACTGTTATTATTCATTAAATTAATATCAAACTTAATGAGCTCAATGTTTGCCCTTAGGGATATTTTTATAGAATTTACCATTTCAAATATTACACGTTTTTCATAACTACTGCAATCGGAAATCAGCAGGTCAAAATCTGTCTGATATTCCACACAATCATATAACTGATTGCCTGTTAATAGCTCATCCACTGTAATACCTAGTGCATTTGTAATCCTAACAAGGCTCTCCAAGCTTGCTTGTTTTTTAGCTGTTTCAATATGGCTTATAAATGACACCGACATATCTATTAACTCAGCGAGCTGTGCTTGTGAAAGATTATGTAACTGCCTAGCCTCCTTTACTCTGCGTCCAATTAATTTAAAATTGCCATTCATTTTTTGCGCCTCTTTCATATGTAAGATTTCAGCTCATGCCATTGACAATAAACGATGCCATATGGAATGCTCTATCCTTATTTTACATATAAAGATGTACAATGGACTCTTTTATATATTTAAGCTATAAATTTATAATAAAAATTATCAAGGCCTATTATCGCTATGACTACAGGTATATGTTATGACCTGTAGTCTATTTTTATTTCGTTTAAAAGAGTTTATAATTAAAGCAATTTTTATAGGATGGTGAGCAAATGAATGAAACAGAAGAATATATGAACAGTGCGTCAGCAAAAAAAGAAAAAATTCGCCAGCGATACAAAGGTGTTGATATAGACGAACTAGATGTCATTCCGGCTCTCCCTCAAGAGAATTTTTATGAAGATAAAAAAGACAAACGTGTTGCTGTATATGCAAGGGTATCAACAGATGATCCACGACAAACATCTTCCTATGAATTGCAGAAAAATCATTACCTAGATGTCGTAGATCGTCACCAAGGTTGGCAATTAGTTGATATATATGCAGATGAGGGTATTTCCGGTACGTCGTTGCAACATCGAGATGCATTTATCAAAATGATAAAGGATTGCCACGAAGGTAAAATAGACCTCATTATGACAAAAAGTGTTTCACGATTTGCACGAAATGTTCTGGTTTGTATTGGATACGTAAGAAAGCTTGCTGCTTTGCAACCACCGATTGGAGTGTTTTTTGAAACAGAAAACATATATACGCTAAATATCAATAGTGAAATGAGCCTTTCTTTTATATCTACTCTTGCGCAGGAGGAAAGTCATAATAAAAGTGAAATTATGAATGCTTCTATTGAAATGCGGTTTCGAAGAGGCATTTTTTTAACGCCACCATTATTAGGTTACGACAACGACGAAGATGGGAATTTAGTTATTAATACGGAAGAAGCAAAAACAGTAAAACTAATTTTTTTTATGTATTTGTACGGATATACTTGTCAACAAATAGCTGAAGCATTAACATCGCTCGGACGAAATACTAAAAAAAAGAGTATTTTATGGTCGCCTAGCTCTGTATTAAATGTTCTGCAAAATGAGAGGCATTGTGGCGATGTACTTGCAAGGAAAACATGGACTCCAAGTTATTTGAATCATAAATCTAAGAAAAATAAGCAAGACCGTAATCAATATAGACAAAAAAACCATCATGAAGCTATTATATCAAGAGATGACTTCATAGCAGTACAGCATCTAATTAGCAATGCAAAATACCGAAACAAATGCATACTGCCTGAACTCCATGTCGTACCCGAGGGTGCATTGTGTGGGTTTGTATCAATCAACCTACGATGGGCGGGCTTTACTGCACATGATTATTTTCTTGCCTCTGGTAGCGTGTGCCGTGAGAATGAACCAAAGTCAGATGAGTTATCTTTCACAATTGAAGCAAAAGAGGGCGATTTTGATTTGCGTGGATTTGAAATTGCACGTTCGCAATTCTTTAATACAAAAAGAAGAACTTGTGTTACCTTTTCAATTGAACAGCTTCAATTCAGTACAGAGTGTCTTAGAAAATTAAATAACGCTTTATATATTGAAATGCTTATACATCCCCGTGAGCATCTTCTCGCTATTCGCATTGCCTCCAAAAAAACTAATAATTCAGTTCAATGGGCGAAAATATCATCTAATTCAACGTATGTATCAAGACCCATTGCTGGAGCATCTTTCTTGAAAACAATATATGAAATGTTTAACTGGAATTACTTATGTAAGTATAGAATAAGCGGTATTCGAAGGCAGAAAGGAGATGAAATGGTTCTTATTTTTGATATGAAAGATACAGAAATATTTATCCCCAAAGAAACGGTTATCACCGAAGCATCAAGCAAAGATGCATTATGCACTAACATTTCTAAACCCATATTTTCGACAAGTAAAAGCATGTTGGGTTTTCCATGTGAATGGATTGATGGATTTGGAAAAAATTATTATCGGCACGCACAAGCTAGCGAAATTGCAACTTTTAATGAAACGGGCGAATGGAACATTCAAATGGAGGGTATTTCTTTCAGTGAAGGCTCCAAGCTACAAGTTACAAATCAAGATGAAATAGCAATTATAATTGATCAAATAATGGCTGAAATACGACAGGAGAACGCAAATGAATAACGATAATAATATGGAATCTAAATTTGAAACTAACACAAGTTCAACGCAAACACATTTTTCTTCTAACTCAGACGAAACGATTGTGGCGGATGACGCTTTTAGTTACAATGGTTATCAAGTTGTAAGAGGTGAATTTTTTGCGCACCTATACGAGCCATCTATAACTTTTAATAATTGTCGTGTTTCTGTAAACACAGCCTGTATTAGAAAGTAACCCAAGATAAATTATGTTCAAATATTAGTTAATCCCAATGAAAAGAAGGTTGTTGTTAGACCTTGCCAAGAAGAAGAAAAGGACTCCTTTGTATGGTGTACAACCGGAAAAGATAAGAAAAAGCCTAAACAAATTACTTGTAAGCTATTCTTTGCTAAAATCATAGAGTTGATGGAATGGAATCCGAGTTATAGATACAAGTTGTTGGGGAAGTTAATATATTCAGGAAATGAAGAATTATTTGTATTTGATTTAACCTCCCCTCAAATATTTCAGCGAATATTCAAGGAAGGTGAAAAACCAAAATCTTCAAGAACACCAGTATTCCCAAGCCATTGGAAAAACCAATTCGGACTTACCGTTGATGAACATCATAAATCGTTGCAAGTAAATATCTTTGAAGGATATGCTATATTTGGAATTAAAGAAGCTACCCACAAATAAGAAGTTTTATAAGAAAAGGAAAAACAACAGAATGAAAAGTAATATATCAGGGTTAACAATTCTATTAGATTTCAAAAAATATCGAATTAGAGTACATAAGCAAACATTACATTTTCTTAATGACCCTGAGTTTCTTCTATTGTTTGTCAATCCAGAATTAGGATATATTGCAATGAGAAAAGGAAATAAAGACGGCCCTCTTGTTCACAGAATTAATAAATATACAAATTCTAGTGATAAATGCCTCGAACTGTATAGTCGTAATCTACTGCAAACCTTACAAAAAACATATTCTGCGTGGCAGGACAATTATTGTTATCGTCTGAATGGCGAAATGATGGTAGATGAGAAAATTATTAGATTCCCTATGAATCATTCCATGTTACTAACCAACAATTCAAAATTTGTGTAGGGTATAGTTTCTTCTAAATAATCAAGACCATCAAAGTGCCAATCATGTATATTATACTCCTTTAGCAAATTGTTGTTATAACAATTAATATCTATCAATTAAATACTCCTCCTTATTACTTAACATTAAATTTAAATGGAAAATAGTCTGGATATACAACTTTTTTTTATCATTCAGGCTTAAATTATTCGGATTTTAATGAAAATCAATTTTCTTTCCGGTACTATTGTTTTTGGTATTGCAACATTTTTTCTTTGAGCTTCGTCAACTATACCTTTAATTAAACATCCGATTGTTAAAATTACCGCATATCCATCACCAACATCTACAACCGGAGAAGGACCTATGCAACTGCAATGGTTAATGCTGCTCCATAAAATGCACCATTACTTTGCATATTAGCCCATGTGTTCTTACCTACACCTATCAGGAATTTTCCTGCTTTTTTAAATCCATTTCCATTACTTTTCCATATAGACTTATGCCCACTCGGGTCAATTAAATTAAGCGGATTATTAAGCGTGTAGGAATAAAGATTCTGCGTAAGTGGATTCATTATGTCGCCTTGAACAGTATCCTGAGTTAAGAATCTTCCTGTTGCTGGGTCATAATAACGAGCTCTTCGGTATTAATGACATATTGTTTTCCATTATTATTCTGCATTTATTTTGAGATGTAAAGATAAAGCCCACTATATAAGTGGGCTTTCTATATTATTATTTCATTACTTGCTAATAACTATTACTGTTAATTGTTACTTATAATTAAAGAGTTAATAATAACCGCTTTCCTGCTGCTCTACATTCATTCCATTCTTTTGCTGTTAACAATGCATCATCGCTCCATAAAGTTTTATTCTGTGTCATAATGTTAAATTTCTCTTCAATTTCTTTTATTAATTTATATTGTTCATTTGTTATCCATTGATTTTCTAGTAATTTTTTGGCATATGTTAGTGCGATTTCGCAATAATCCGTAGCAATTTCATCAGCAACTGAAGTACCTCGTAGTTTTTCAATTTGTTCCTCAGCTGCCAAGGAAAGTTGCTTAACAATTTCAACAAATCTATTGTAATAAACCACCAATGTATCAACTTCCTCTTTAATCAATTTAACTTACCTCCATTAATATCATATCGCACAGTACCATTTGGTCCAGAGGACACTTTAAAATATGGTAAATCACCATGATGCCCACCACCTGGGTGATACTGAATATATTCTGAGCCTCCATTTGGAGCGCGCATACTAAATCCGCCACCTCGATCATATGAAACACCAGCTAATCTACCCTTGCCCAGCGATTCAACAGTCCATCCGCTTTTAAGAGCTGAGTTTGCCACTTCTTGTGGTGTTAGATTAGTTATTATACTCGGTGTATCTATTATTTTATTAATGGAAACAGTATCCCAAGATACATTATCCTTCCCATAAGTCTCTTTAAAATACATATTCCAATCTTCACCGCGCATTGGCGTTTTTGAAGAATTATATTGTTCATTTGCAGCTTCATCTATTTTGCTTGTGGGTTTATTGAAAGTGATAATTTTTGCATAACCATTACTTAAAGAAATAGCATTTAAATAGTCCCCTTCATAAGCATATAATAACGCATTTGCTGGAATTGCAACAAAATTTGCATACGGAACAAAACTCCATATTGCCAGGGATTCATGCAAAGCAATAGAATCCGGATCTTCTGATTCTAAAACTTGTCCACCATGTTTCAATTCCGTTATTTGTACAGGTTTCAACTTAGTTCCTTGTGAACCTGAAACTAAATCTTGAGGCAAACTGCCTCCGCTTGTATATAATGCATATAAATCTTCATTCGCTTTTTCAAATGCCTTTTTTTCATTAAATAATGCTATTTTTTCATTATTTACTTGCTGTGCAATTAATTCTTTCCTCAAGGTGGGGTCTAACACTTTTGGTAATTTAGCATCGCAAGAACGCCAAAGCTCATCATTCAATTTCTGTGCATTTTGTAGGTTAGTATAAATATTTTTAAGTGATGAGAACATACTTGTTATAGGAGAAATAATTCTTTGTATTGTTCTTAGTACTGGTTGCAATCTACTGCTAATTTCATCTGCTCTATTTCTTAATCTTTGTATTAATTCTTTCGAAATATGCCCACTCGGATCAATCAAATTAAGCGGATTGTTTTGTGTGTAGGAGTAAAGATTTTGTGTGAGAGGATTCATTACGTCGCCTTGAACAGTATCCTGAGTTAAGAATCTTCCTGTTGCAGGGTCATAATAACGAGCCCTTAAGTATTGGAGGCCTGTTATGTAGTCATAGCTTTCACCGTTATAACCATATGAGCTGAAGTTCGACCAACCAGATTCCCACTGATTTCCAAATTCATCATATTTATATGATACCATATTGTATTCATATTGTGAAGTTAAATTTGATACATAACCTCTTCCGTCATACATATAATAATCTTTTTCCCATGCATTTTCAGCACTGTTCATTCCGTTACCATATGTATAGGTCTTTGGATTATAACAGCTTTCGGTTTCTTCAGCAAGAACCTGTGTGTACTCATTATTGATATCATTTACATAAGATGTTGCTTTATATTGTCCGTTCCAGTCGCCTGAATAATTGTTTGGAATATATACTAGGTCAGAAGGATGTTTATATGCATCCTTCATTAGTCCATATACAAACGTATTGAACTTATTATCAGTTTCAAAAATTCTATTCGGTAATTCATTATCACTATTACATCCACCAGTATATGTAATCTTCCTAATACATCATAAGCATAAGAATATCCTGCACTCAATGTGGCCAATCATTTAAAATACATCCTCAACAACTCCCAAACGATACCCCTATTATCCAACGATAGCTTTTTATAAAACACACCAATACAGCAAAATCCCCTCATAAAAAGTGATAATTTCACTCTCCTGAGGGGTTATATATTAATAAATAAGTGCCACAAATCCTTTATTTAAAGGCTTTCATGGCATAAAGAAAGAACCTCACAATTGTATTAATCGTGAGGTTCTTATTTGGCAAAGGCTTTCACATTTGATACAAATCACCTATTTGGGGGAAATGCACCCATTCTAATCTCGTCTAAATTATAGCTTACGTATTTTATAAAAAGAAAATTATTGCGTTAAAAACACTTTAAGATCAAGACTTTACGGTAAATCTATTAAAGGTGTAGTTAGCTAATCTGAATGTGCGATTGTTACTCTTTTATACATTCGCTCTCACTGTATTATCAAAAGCAGCTTTTATGTATTAAACACATAGATGAAACGATTGGGATAACTAATCTTCTGTATAACTTACAACCAGTAGCAAGGTTAAGACTACAACATCCTGACTGGAGTAATAGGCAGATTGCTGAAGCCTTAGGGGTACCGGCTGGTGTGGTGGCAAGTTGCTTTTTTAAGATCAAGTGTTTGGTGTAATAATAGTAAGAAAATTAAAGTCAACTGGAATTATAACAATATAAATTAACCTGTCTGCCCAAATAAACATATGTTCTTACAAGGCGAGGCGTTTTGACAGAAACTATAAATTATACTTTTGTATTAATTATAATGGATATATTTTTCTTTTTTATTAATAACATAATTATTAGAATAACAATTAAAAATTCCTCGTGTGGTATTAGTACAATAGAATCTATTGTACTTATTAAACGATTTTGTTTTAATACTTTTATTGCATCTACAGGAACTAATGGCTATAAACTAGTTGAACAATTTTTAATAAGCAAAATTACATTAATAAGAGCAAAAAAAGAACTCCCATTTACATAAGTAAATGGGAGTTTCAATACTTCTAATGGTTTTATTTTGTTTTAAGAACATTTGTTCTGACAATTAAAATCATCGGCAATACAGAAATTGAAGTTATAATACATTTAATAATGCTTAATGTTTTATATATCACTTTTATATCTTCAATTGTTTTAGCTTTTCCTGAAATAATTCTTATGTAAATATCAGTGTTATTAAGAATTACATCTAGATTAAAGTTGTAGAATAAAATATTAATCAGAATGTTCAGTAAGCTTATGGCTACAAAAAATATTGCTGTAAATAGGATGAACTTTTTTTTATCAAGCTGTTTCCTTTTTTTAATTCCGTGCTTGATAGCTGCTAATGTTGATAAAAAGTACGACAATGCCAGTAATATACAATCAAGTACTACATAAATAATTGCAAAAGATTTGCCTTTGACTTCAAATACATTACAAATAACCGAAAGAATAATATTCCTTGCTATTGATAATAGAATAAAAAAGCAAAACATGTACAGTAAATATATCCATGAGAATTTAATATAATTTTTCATTCTTCCTCCTAAATAATATTAATAATAAAAATAATTATAATTAGCATCATTAATAATGCACACCATGGAATAATGTTCTTAATTCGAGAACTATATATCATATATTTAAAATTATTATTACTTAAATGATAATTGTTGTATATGTTCAATTTGTTAAATTCATCGACATATTTCAAATCAATTTTTTCAACATCATTTATTATTTTGCTAACGGAAAAACCAAGATTGCATTTTATTTTAAAATCATAAAATTCAGCAATTAGTCGATACATTTTCATATCTCGTTGAATAAAAGCTAAATATTGCATATTAAAATAGCGGCGAATAAAAAACTCACGCTCGCGTTTGTTTGAATTTTCCAAATAGTGATTTATAGTTTTTTTGGTTCTTTTTAATAAGAAGGTATTATTACTTTTTAAGAAAGATGATATTATATCATTCTCCATAGAGTAACTGCCATAGCAATACAAGAAATTCCTAATCATTATTTGTCTTATGCAAAAATTAAGATAAGTACCTAAAGATTCATTATTATTAAAATTGACTAAATAAGTATTTATGTTTCTATACAAATCTTGTAGACATAATTCTTCAAAGCCAATTGCTAGATTACAATTAGTAACGATAGATTCTAAGAACTCATTGTATTTATATTTTAGATTTCTTACGCCTTCTGGTTCATTACTTCTTATTTGATTTATAATCTCGTTGTCTTCCATGTTTTACCCCTAAGCTATTAAAAAATATCCCTTTTTAAGATCATATATGCCTACTTCACATGATCTAATATTATCATTTTTATTCAGACCTACAAGTTTACAAATGTAGGTCGGTGCTGCGGTATATAATGCTTTGCAACTCTTTTCTGTCGAAATTCTAACGTTTAATAAATAATAATAGTTTTTAATAAGTGTTTTATTGTCTTTGTTAGTTATTGATAAATACTCTTTTCCTAAGTTTGTATACGCCTTATTAAAACTATAATTTGCATTAATTTCCTTACTAATTATTTCTCCAATACAAGAATAAATGTACACATTAACTGATTCTTTGCATACTTCTGAAAGATTAGTTAAAAAATTTCCAATAGATCGGCCAAAATTAATTCCGAATCCCAAGGGACCTAATTTAGATATAAGAGAAGATGAGATTTCATCTATCGCGAGATTCCCCAATTCTTTAATAATCTTCTTTGTTTCAAACTCAAATGCGCCTATTTTTTCTTCGACAATTGCAGCAACCGTTTCAGCAGCTTTCTTTAGGTCTGAATCATAAGTCTTATTATAGATTAAGCATAGCATATCGTAGTAATAATATATGGTATCTTGTTTAGATTTAATCTTGATATATTCTAATAAGCCTTTATTAACAATATCTTTCATTTGGCTTACAGTAACAGCTTTACTAAAGGTATTTAATACCTTCCCAGTGTTGTCTAAAAAATTCATTTTCACTGTATTTGTTTGCTGTATTAATTTAAATTCCGCTGATTGCTGCTCCAGTCTTGAAGCTCTTTCACTTAACCTTGTCATTGCATTATAGTACTCATCTTTATTTTTCCAATCAACATTATTGTATGAGGTGATTTTGCATGAATCTATGTCTGCTTTAAAGTTACTTATTTCTTGTCTTAACATTGTATTGTTATTACCAAGTTTTTTACTTAGCATTGTTAATGATTCTTCAAGGCGACCAAGGTATTCATTACACGTATCTCTTAATTCGATTAATTCGAACGATTCATTTAATCCACTTTCTTCATTTATTATTAAGTCAATTAGTGCATTTTCATAAATAAGAGATTTTTGATAGTTGTTTCCGTAAACATTGTTACCTAAAAATATGCATAGTTTATATACTGGATCATTTTCTTGTAAATCTTTTATGCCAGCTCCAGAAAAGTAACTGTCGTCTAATAATGTTTCAAGGGTATCAGAAATAATTATTTTATTATACTGGTTAGGATTACTTAAGTAGTTATTTACCTCGTCATAATCACTATAACCATCCCAATCAGTATCAACTTCATTCGGATCCGAATGTTTAGTAAAGCAATATTTGTATCCCATATTCTTATATGCATATTCAGGGATTCCAGATGTTAAATAGCTCTCAGGAGTCATTATCATTTCAATTTCTTCACTGTCTTTTAAACCATCTTTATCAGTATCACCCGATTCATAATCGGAATAAATAGTTTGACCATTGCTACATTTCATACCAACTTGCTCGAAAATATCAGGGATACTATCGTCATCCGAATTTTTTGTAAAATTTATGTATGAATTATCTGTGTCATGATATCCTGTTGTTAAACTATCAGGATCTACTGCAGTATAGCACTTTCCACCAGTTAATTCTGCCATTTTCTTAAGTTTAGCTAAATCTTGCTGATTTTCAGTTACACCAACAGTATTAATAGTAATTCCTTGAGCATTTACCTGTCTGAGGAAGTTCTCATCTATTTCACCAGCACCATCAGAAATAAATAGTATTGAACTAATAGTTTTATATTCTATGTTTCCTGATCTGTGTGAAGTATCATTTTGTTTGAGGAAACTTATCATTTGTGTAATAGCTCTGTTGTATTCTGTGCCCCATTCATTTTCAATTATATCTGAACGGAAATAAGTATCAAGCATACTATTATAAGGATATTCACTTTTAAATTCAGACACAATATCCTCATCACCAATTTTATACGTTGTATCTAAATCAAAATGGAATGGAGCAATTGCAACTTTGTACTTTTGTCTTTCTGTTGCACTCATATTGTTTAGTTCTTTTAGGTAATTATCTACGATTTCTTGCCTACGGCATTTGTGCTTCCATATTTTATAACCAGAGCCTATAGGCAAGTTATCTGGATAAATTGGTTCATATGGGTCATCATCAGACATATTAAAGGATGTATCGATAGATATTAAGGTATTAAAATTATATCTAACAGAATCAGTATCTTCGTGTCCTGAGTATAAGTCTTCTTTAAAGCTATTTTCAAAGACCTTACCATCAACTAATAAGATAGTACAAAAATGATTAGTTTTTGTACTTACAGTACTATTTGCTTCATTGTGGATTGTATCAAAATATTCATAAAAGCCTGTATCTTCATTGTACCACATCATCTGTATATCATTAAAGTTTGTATTGCCAAGTTTTGTTTTATCAATCTTAAATGTAAGTGTGGCTGTATCAAATTTAGATTTAGCTTCTATTCTTATTGGTTCGCCGATAAGCCCGACAACTGCTGATGAGTATGTATCCTTGCCCATAACACTTTCCATCTCAACATTTTTTTCAGCATTGCCAGCTATATTGATATCAAGATTAACTTCCTTAACAGCACTATTCGGATTTTCTATTTCTAATGGTTCTACTTTCTGCTTAAACATTTCATTACAATCAAGTATCCCATCTCCATCACTATCTTTTGAAAGTGGATTTAATCCAAGAAGAGCTTCATCACCATCAGAAAGTGTATCACCGTCAGTATCTGCATTTCCTGGAAGTGTCTTATATGTATTAATATCATCGCCTTTAATCTTTATTCCAGCAACTTCATAATTATCAGCTAATGTATCATCATCCGTATCAACCTTTTGTGGATTTGAACCTATCTTTATTTCATATTTATTTATAAGAGTATCGCCGTCAGCATCCTCATCACAATCAAGAATACCATCCTCGTCGGAATCTTTATACAATGGATCTGTTCCTGTCAGGAATACTTCAGCATAATCTGTAAGGTCGTCGCCATCTGTATCAACATTATTCTTATCAGTTTCTAAAAAGAACTCATATGTATCTGTTAGTTTTTCATTGTCAGTGTCAGTGTCTTCAAAAACATAACAGCATATGTATACATCATACACCATTTTAACAGTATTTGACTCTTTTGTAAAGCCATTGTTAAGAATCTGTTTGACCTTAAAGTATATGTCATTAGTTGAACCATTTGTTTTATATGCATAGGTATTTGCGCCTGTTACTGTGCCCAGTAAGGTGAAGTTTTTATTATCTGTTGAAGAATATACTTCATACTTACCTTCATCAAATGTACTTTCCCAGTTTACATTAATTGTTTCTGTGGTATCATCATACTCTGCTTCAGAATATATTTGCAATTCGTCATTGTAGTATTTAAAAGCTTCAGCATTCTTTAGATTAAGGTTCTGATTTATAATTAACTTATTGTTAGCACCAATCTGAATTTTCTTTGCGATAATCATACCATTGATTTTTACATTAGTGCCACCAATCTGTACTGTTCCATTTGGGGCATAGATAATGCCATTGATTTCTACATCTTGTGCAGAAACTTGAATGTCTCCGTTTGCAGAATACAATAATACTTCTTCATTTTCTGGTGAAACAAATGTTTCAGAAGCGTTTACCAGCATATTTCCATTAGACATTATTGTGCTTTTAAGTTTAATGACAGAAGCACTAAACTGAAGTCCACTCTTTGCCTGAATTGGTTCAGTATTTTCTAATGTAGAGTCACTAAGTGATGTCCAATTCTCATAAACTTTTGCATTTGCACCCAAAGAGTCAACTATATATTTTGATGGATCTATCAATACTCTTTCAGGAGCATTTTCCTTCTTTATATACTGTGTGACACCATTATTATAGTTTATTACTTTGCCTGTTGTTTCAAGCTTTCCTCTGACATCAAGCTTATCAAGATAAGCGGCAACATCAGAATTTGAATGTACGTTACCATTGATAACATACTTCTTACCATTAAGTTGAATACCATTTTCCTTTGAACTTGCATAAAGTACATACTGGCTTTTTCTTGCAACCCCAAGATAATCATTTTCTGGTGCAGCTTCCTCACCAAAAACAAAATTGCCAGGTATTAATGTCATCATCATTATGAGACATAATAGCCCAGCAAACACTTTTTTCGATTTTTTTAACATCCCTAATCCTCCATCTTTAATGTCTTTCTGCGCATACTGAATGTCATAGAATAGGATAAAATCATATAATTTGTAAAATTACGCAACATTTGTTTTGTAGCATAATTAATCAGTATATTCAATATATTTACATAAATTTAGCATTACGCACTATATGTAATTAAGCGAATTATGTAAAATGTACAAGTAACTCAACTTTCATCCCACTCTCCCTCACCACAATCCTCTCGACCACTATACCAAACAGCCTCTCATCGAACTCGTTAAGCACCTCATCTCGTTCACTCAATTCAAACATAAAAGCACCAATTGAATCACGCTTTGCAAGCCGTTGTTGACGTTGCGATTGTAACTTTTCAAGCTTTACTTTTGCTACTTCATAGCGTTTTACATAGCTGTAGTATTTTGAAATGTAATCATTTTGGTCTATAATATTGCAAGAATTATCATCAACAAGCTTTCTTGTCAGTTCCGTGACAACTTCAATCTCACAAAGTAAATTTTCAATTTCAAAATCTATTGCAGTGCAATCTGTGAGGGTGGATTGAATAAGCCGGCAATTATCAAGTATTTCTTCTTTATTCAGGAGCAGTTCATTATACGCTTTTACAAATTCAGCCTTTATATCGTCCTCATATAAATGTGGCGTGCAACATTTTTTATCGCCTTTAAATTTACTATTACATTGCCAAATGGTACGCTTGTACTTGCTGTTGCTGTGCCAAACCTTTGAGCCGTAAAATTCACCACATTCACCGCAGACAATCTTTGATGAGAAAATACTGTTACAAGAATAACTTTTGCC
>JAEWZG010000042.1 GCA_023395435.1 Bacillota bacterium | reverse complement strand
CAAACATAATAATAGCAACCGCAAAAAAAGGTTTGGTTTTAAATGAACCTTCTGTAGTAGCATATAATAAAAAAACAGAATCTGTTGTGGCAGTCGGTAGTGAAGCTTTTGAAATGCTCGGCAGAACGCCAGAATATATAGTAGCAGTAAGACCTTTAAGAGACGGTGTTATTTCCGATCACGATATGACACAGGCTATGATTAAGGAATTTATTTTAAAAGTTACCGGAAAACAACTTATAAAACCGAGAATTGTTATCTGCATTCCATCATTTATTACTGATGTCGAGAGCAGAGCTGTTGTAGAAGCTGCTTTGAACGCTGGAGCGAGGAAAGTTTACCTCATTCAGGAACCTGTTGCTGCTATGCTTGGTGCAGGTATTGATATTATTCAGCCTGACGGACATATGGTTGTTGATATTGGTGGCGGAACCTGTGACGTTGCGGTAATATCACTTGGTGGTATTGTACGTTCAAGTTCAACAAAAGTTGCAGGCAACAAAATTGATCAGGCGATAATTAAATACGTTCAAAATAAATATAAAATTCTCCTTGGCGAGAAAACAGCAGAGCAAGTTAAAATGGATCTTGCCAATGTTTTCGATCCGAAGGGTGAAAAAAAGCAAATAGTCAAGGGGAGAAATCTTCTTAAAGGCTTACCTGAAAAACTTGAAATTAGTGATCTTGATATTTATGAGGCTATTTCTGATTGCGTTGATGATATAATTGAAACAATTAAAAATGTCCTTGAACAGACTCCACCGGAACTTGTCGGTGATATTTACACAAACGGAATTCTTCTTACCGGCGGTGGCGCTTTACTTGGTGGATTGCCACAGCTCATTGAACAACGTATTAACGTAAAATGCGTTTCAGCTGAAAGTCCCCTTGAATGTGTTGCAAAAGGAACACGTATTGCATTCAAAGTAGCAGATAAGCTTCTTGAAGGGTTTGAACAAATTTCACTTTACAAATACAAATAAAAAAAGGTATAGTATTGATTTTCATTCAAATACTATACCTATATTTTTTTATTGAGGTATATTTTTATGATACAATTGTCACGCAAAGAACTTGATATTCTTGAAGCACATATTCAATCTGAACTAAATCTTGTTACTACTTTTCGGAAATACAGTGAAGAAACAACTGATCCCGAACTAAGAATTCTATATCAGAAAATTTCTGCAATTAATCAGAATTGCTATAATAAATTACTTAATTTATTGAAAGGGTAGTGATTAAAATGTCAAAGCAAAATGATGCTTCTGATAAGAAAATACTTATTGATGCAATGGAGCTTTCAAAAAAAGCGTGTAGTGAAAATCTTAATGCATTAATAAATAGTGTTGAAGACACAGTTATTGCCGAATTCATGATTTGTCTTACAACGCAGATAGAAATTCTTGATATGCTTAAAGCAGAAGCTAAAAGTAGAAATGCTCTTGATAATTTAAAAATTCCAGATGAAGAGATTAGAGAAGCATATTCAAAATACTGCTAATTATTTCTTTATTTGAACATCAAGCTGACTGTAAGGTATTGAAATACCTTCTTCGTCAAATCTTGTTTTTACTGATTCAAGCATATCAAAATTCAATGGCCAGTAATTTTCTGATTCAACCCAGATTTTTACTGCAATATTTATTGAGTTTGAAGCTTGTTCAATTACACGGATAAGTGGTTCTGGATCTTTTAATGCAAGATCATTCCTGTCAACAATATCAGAAAGAATTTTCTTTGCCTTATTGTAATCGTCTTTATAGCTTATTGAGAACACAAGATCAAGACGTCTTGTTTTTTCTTGAGTATAGTTTGTGATGGGAGAATTTGAAACCTGTCCATTTGGAATATACACTGCCTTATTGTCATTTGTTAGTAGACGGGTGTATAGAATTGTAATAGCTTCAACATTTCCCTCAGATGATCCTATCTGAACATAATCACCAACTGTAAAAGGCTTTGAGAACAGAATAATGAATCCACCAGCAAGATTTGACATACTTGATTGTAAAGCAAGACCAACAGCAAGACCAGCAGCACCAATAATTGTTACAAGTGAGGTTGTTGGTACACCGAGTTTCGTTAGTGCAATTACTATGACGATTGCATAAAGTGTTACCTTAACAAGTGATTTTAGAAATGAATGTGCGGTAATGTCAATCTTGCTCTTATTAAGTGCCTTTCCCATTATTTTAACAATAATTTTTGCTAGAATAATGCCAATGAGGAATATTGCAACTGCTATGCCTAGAGTTGGAAGGTAATCATAAATATTTTCAATAATTTTATCCATAATACATATCCTTTCATTTTATAAAATTATTATATATGAATATAACGAAAATATCAATCGTATTAAAACTTTGCTTATTAAGAATATCTGTAAATTTTAATTTTTTAAAAAATAACCCGAATTATGTTGTAAAAAAAATCGAAATGAGTTATAATTAAAGAAATTATGTTATTTAATATAAAAGGAGAAATATTATGTTTCCAAATGCATTGACTGTATTAGCTGACCAGGAAATGAATTCAGAATTCATTACAACTGTTGTCATTACAGGACTTGTTGTAGTATTTTCTGCGCTTATTCTGCTGGTAATATTTATATCTATCTTTGGTAAGGGATTTAAAGCAATATCAAAGACAGATAAGCCAAAAGAAACAAAGCCACAGGCACCAACAGTACAACAGGTTAAAGAACTTAAGCCTGTTACTGAAAATGGTATTGATGATGAAGTTATTGCTGTTATCGCAGCTGCTATTTCTGCCATCTCAAGTGAAACCGGCAAAAAGCTTGCTATAAGAAGTATTAAGAGAAATGACAAATCAGTAAATGCTTGGGCAAGAGCTGGCGTGTTGGAAAATACAAGACCATTTTAATTCATATTAACTTACTTAAAGGGGCATAACTATGATCGATAACTTTTTAAACACCATAAAAGATCTGGCGAACTCGTCAGGCTTTGCGGGTTTCCTTCAGGATGGCGGCTGGAAGAACCTTATAATGATAGCAATATCATTTTTGTTTATGTATCTTGCCATTGTTAAAAAATTTGAACCGCTATTGTTGTTACCTATCGCATTTGGTATGTTTTTAACAAATCTCCCTGGT
Source organism: Bacillota bacterium (assembly GCA_023395435.1). Classification (GTDB taxonomy): domain Bacteria; phylum Bacillota; class Clostridia; order Oscillospirales; family Ruminococcaceae; genus SZUA-444. The sequence goes on along the minus strand of JAEWZG010000042.1, from coordinate 9,345 downwards.
GCAAATATGTATCATCCGGAATATTTCAAGGCAAATGCAGATCACGTATATGGATTTGTTCAGGCAATAAAAGAAGCTAATATAGGCTTACTTGACTTATTCTATGTCGGTGTCAAGCTTCAGCTATTCCCACCACTAATATTCCTCGGAATCGGTTGCATGACTGACTTTGGACCGCTTATTGCTAGCCCTAAGAGCTTTTTATTAGGTGCTGCTGCACAGGCTGGTATCTTCCTTACATTCATTGGTGCTGCACTTCTTGGAATGAATGCTGCAGAAGCCGGTTCAATAGCAATTATCGGTGGTGCTGATGGACCTACATCGATTTTTGTATCATCGAGATTACTTGGAATGCACCCTTCGAAAAATCTTGATGTAGGAACTATTGCACTTGCTGCATATACTTATATGGCACTTGTTCCTATTATTCAGCCACCTATAATGAAAGCTCTTACAACAAAGAAGGAACGTAGCGTTGTAATGGGACAGTTAAGAAAAGTTTCAAAAACTGAGAAAATTATTTTCCCGATAGTTGTAACATTGATTATTTGTCTAATGGTTCCTGATGCGACTCCACTCGTTGGTATGCTTATGTTCGGTAACCTATTGAAGGAAAGCGGCGTTTGCGAAAGACTTGTAAAGACTGCTCAGAATGAACTAATGAATATTGTAACAATTATGCTTGGTGTTTCTGTTGGTGCAACAACACAGGCTGATAAGATTATGAACTTGGCGTTTGGTAAAGTAATTCTTCTTGGTGTTTTTGCATTTGGTGCTGGTACTGCAGCAGGTGTTCTTTTCGGAAAAGTAATGTATGTTACTTCAAAGGGCAAAGTTAATCCGCTGATTGGTTCAGCCGGTGTATCAGCAGTTCCAATGGCAGCCCGTGTTTCACAGAAGGTCGGTCAACAAACAAACCCTTCAAACTACCTATTAATGCATGCTATGGGGCCAAACGTTGCCGGAGTCATCGGCTCAGCAGTTGCCGCAGGTGTATTGTTAAGTATAATTAAATAACAACATAAAGAGCTCAGAAATGGGCTCTTTTTATTAATTGAATAAAATGGAAAAATATGTCTATAATAAAGATACATAACGTTGAAAGGACAGAAAATCTATGAAAAAATTGGATGTGGCTTTGTTATTAGGCTTAGTAATTGCAGTGATACTATCAAGTGTTAATGCCTTCGCAAAGGATCTTGAAGGAATATCAGATGGTGTATTAAGACTTCATATCCTTGCAAATTCCGACAGTAAAGAGGATCAGGAATTAAAAATTAAAGTTCGTGACGCAGTTCTTGCTGAAACTGCAGACCTTTTCTGTAAAGGCAAGACAAGACTACAAGTTGAGCAGATAGCCTTGAATAGTATTGATAAAATACAGACTGTAGCCGAAAAGACTATTAAAGAAAACGGCTATAATTATCCTGTTAAATGTGAACTAACATATATGGAGTTCGATGACAGAACATATGGCGATATTACATTGCCAGCAGGTTATTATGATGCATTACGAATAACAATTGGGGAGGCAAAAGGACATAACTGGTGGTGCGTAATGTATCCACAGCTATGTATTGCCCCGTCACTTGATAAAGAAAGCTTAAAGCCAATTGAAACTTCACTGGAAGACGAAAGCTTTAAACCAATGGTTGGTACATCATTAATTAATGAAGTTCAGAAAATAGATGAAGATGACAAGCTTAAGGGGTTTAATGATTCTGAAATTAAAATAATGAAAAAGCCACAAAAATATAAAATACGTTTTTTGAGTGTTAAATTATTTCGTCAAGTCAAGAAAGCCCTTTCTTAGAATTGACTTGAATTACCACCTGTGATAAACTTGTTTTAACAAGTAAATTACAGGTGGTGTTTTTATGCTGAAGCTCTTAAGCGGACCTATCGGTTCAGGAAAGTCAGCCTATATTTCTGATATGATTAAGAATGATATAGAAGCTGGTAAAAAAGTCCTTGTTCTCGTGCCTGACCAGTTTTCTTTTGAATATGATAAAAAGCTTTATAAGTTTCTTGGAGCTGGACTTTTCAACTTAATAAGAGTTGTCGGCTTCAGGAAGCTTGCCGAAACTATAATAAAACTAAATGGTTCGACACGTGGTGAGTATGCTGATGATTACACAAAACAAATCATTATGTATCTCGCTGTTAAAAAGCTTAAGGCAGAACAAGCAGCAAAATACTATACAAAACAGCTTGATAAGACAAGTTTTATTGATAATGCTATTGAACTTGTTAAGGAACTCCGCCAGTCTGAAATTACTCCGAATGAGCTTTCAGCAACACAGCTTGAACTGACGGGTTCACTGTCTGATAAAATAAACGATATCCAATATTTATATTCTGAATATTGCAATATTCTATTAGAAAAAGGGTTAAAGGACTCTGTTACGCTGACAGGTGAAGCTGCAACAACAGCAAAAGCAAAAAGCTTTTTTAAATCTATGAATGTATATATTGATGAATTTAATGGCTTTTCACAGGACGAATTATCAATGCTTGAAGCAATCTTGTCACAAGCGACTGATGTCTATATTTCTCTCACGGTAGGATATGGCGAAAACACAAGAACAAAGCTATCACCATTCTTGAATGTAATGAAAACCGAACAGGATATTATTAATCTTGCAAAAAGCTTAAATCTTAAAACAGAATTAGTGATCTTTAAAACGCTCTCCCATAATATCAATAAGTCTGTTAATCATATAAACAACAATATTTTCAATCCTCTTGCTGCGACAGCATCTGAAAGCACAGGAGTTAAGGTTGTTGCCTGTAATGACTTATATGAGGAGATTGAATACGTATCTTCAAGCATAAAAAGACTTGTCTGTGATAATGGTTATAAATATTCTGACATCGCAATAGTGTCAAGAAAGCTGTCTGACTATTACAGTATAATTTCAGGTGTATTTGACAGATATGAAATCTCATATTTTATGGATACAAAACAGCCTATTTCACAGAAAGCACTGATATTATACATTTTTTCTGTCTTCCAGACCATCACAACAAGAAAATTTAATACAGAGAATATTTTAAGATATATTAAATCAACATTGTCAATGTTTACAGATATGCAGGTATCAATGATTGAGGACTATTGTTTTCAATGGAATGTTAACGGTGATATGTGGCTTGAGGATTTTACCGCAACCGACATTAAAGACACAGCCTATCTTTATGAAATAAATAAAATCAGAAAGATGATCATTACCCCTCTTCAAAGAATAAAGAAAGCTTGTTCCGACAGTGGAGCAAGAGATATCTGTCATGCACTTTTTGCTTTTCTTGATGAGGTAAATCTATCTGCGATTATGTCACAGAACATTAAGAACAGCCCTGAAGTTTTGTCGTATAATGAAACACAGGCAATAGAAATTGCTCGTGAATTCAAACAACTGTGGGGAATACTCATTCAGGCCATAAGAGCAATTTATGATGTATTACAGGAAGATAAAATTTCGCTGAAAGCATTCAGCGAGCTTTTGAATCAAATGCTTATGCAGGCAAGTGTTTCTACCCCACCGCAGAAGCTTGACGCTGTAATGGTCGCAAGTGCAGATCGTTCCCATCTTTCAAGCCCGAAGGTCGTATTTTTAATTGGCGTGAACGATGGAATAATGCCAGCTTTTGTGAAGGAAAGCGGTCTATTTACTGATAAGGATAAGGACGTTCTTGAAAAGCTCGGACTTAAAATTTCACGCCGTATTATGTGGAAGCTTACAGAAGAGCGTTTTATGGCATATCAGGCTCTTTCACTGCCAAGTGACAGGCTTTTTGTCTCATATTCATTGTCTGATAAATCAGGTAATTCAAGACGTCCTTCACCAATTATAAAGCAACTTACAAATATGTTCGGTGATGAAATTATTGAGTGTGCATGGGATAAAAGCCCAAGCTTTTATTGTACTACACCTCATTCAGCCTACTACAAATTTGTCGAGAATTATAGGGATAAAACAGAGGGCGTTTTGAGTATTAAAGCTGTTTTGGAAAAAGATAAAGATTACAAAAACAGAATTGCATATTTGTGTAACGCTCGTGAAAATTCAGATTACCTATTAAACCCGAAAACAGCTCAGAATATGTTCTTATCAAAAAATCTGAACATTTCAGCAACAAGCATTGAAAAGTACAATGAGTGTCCGTTCAGCTTTTTCTGTCAGAATGGTCTAAAACTGCAGATTACGAAAAAAGTTGAAGTTAACCCTATTAATAGGGGAAATATCGTTCATTATTGTCTTGAAAAAATAATGAGCAGAAAGAATGATAAGGATAAAAGTGAGTATATTTCTGAATTTGTTTCTTATAATGAGGACGAGTTGAAAGAAAAAATACATCAGCTTTTAGTTGAATTTAGAGAAAATGAACTTGGAGGGGATTTCGGAAAAACAAAACGTTTTGATGCAATGTATAAGAATCTTGAGAGCCTTATTCTTGATGTCGTTCAAAATATAAAGTCAGAACTTGAAAACAGCAGTTTTACTCCTCATGAATTTGAATATAATCTCACCGATAAAAACGGAAAGAGTATTTTTGAGCTTGACCTTGATAACGGTATGAAATTAATACTGCGTGGAAAAATTGACAGGCTTGATATATGTGAATATGAAAATAAAAAATACATAAGAATAGTTGATTATAAAACCGGCAAGAAACAGCTTGAACTTCAGGATGTTTATAATGGTATAAACCTTCAGATGATTTTATATCTTATGGCTGTTACTGATAATGTTGAAAATGCTGAGCCAGCGGGTGTTCTTTATATGCCTGCAATTTTCCTCTCGCCTGAAATTGAAAGAACCTTTAATACAACTCATCAGCATAACCCTGAAAACAATAGTGTTTCAAAGCTAAAAGATAAAAATTTAAAGAAAAACGGACTTGTAATAAGACATGGAAATGACGCTATTATGAAGGACATGATTAACGCGGATTATGTCCAGATCAGAAATAAGACAAAGCCTGACGGTTATTCAGACATTATTCCTTATGAAGCTTATAACAGGCTTGAAGCTTTTGCAAAAATCAAAATGATTGAAATGGCTGAGAATCTTAAAAACGGAAAAATACCGGCTGTTCCAAAAGGCGAAAAGGACAAGCTTGCCTGCAGATACTGTGACTACTGGTCTGTCTGTGGTAGCTATATGTCGGATAAAGCGCAGATTATTGATAAAGCTGATGCTGACAAGCTCCGAGATATTATAGGAATTCAAACAAATGATGAGGCAGGTGAAGATGATGAGCTTTAAGTGGACTGACGACCAGCTTTCAGCAATAACAACCACCGATAAAGGTGTAATTGTTTCTGCAGCAGCCGGAAGTGGTAAAACTGCCGTTTTAATTGAACGTGTAATACGTCTTCTAACCGATGAAAAAAACCAGCTCCCAGCTGATAAGCTCCTTGCTGTTACCTTCACAAACGATGCCGCAGCACAAATGAGGGAAAAATTAAGTGTTGCTGTTAATAAAAAAATTGAAGAAGACCCAGCAAATGAATGGCTACAGCTCCAACAGATGAAGCTTGAACTTGCTAAAATTTCAACTATCAATTCATTCTGCCTTGAACTTGTAAAAAACAATATACAGCATTTTGATATTTCAAATGGTGTTAGAATTATTGACGAGGTCGAATCCTTTGTTATGCTCGAGAAAGCACTTGAAACCGTTCTTGAAAAGCATTATGAAGAAGATGCTGAGAATATGTCAATGCTTAATAATTATTTCAGTATCGGCAATGACAATAGGTTGGTTGAAATTATCACACAGCTTTATAGCTTTTCACGTTCACTGCCTTTCAAGGATAGCTGGTTTGAAAATGTTATTGACAGCTACAACACCAACAGCATTATTTCTAAGCAATGGAAAACTATCCTTATTGACAACCTGAATTCTGATTTTTCAATAATCAGGAACCTTTTTAATGAGGTTTGCCAACTCGCAAACTCATTAAAATACTACCCAAAAACCAAGGACATTATCTTAAAGAATGATTTTGAAGTTTTTGAAGAAATAGCTAAAACTATCACACTCGGTGAATGGGATAAAATCGCCGAAGTTTTAAATAATACATCTTTTGCCCGTTTTTATGGAAAGCCGGATAAAAATGCTCCTGCAGATAACATGATTGAAAAGCTTGTTGTTGAGAAAATAAAAGGCTATCGTGACAATTATAAAAAATCCCTCGAAAGCCTTGCGAAGCTTTTCTCATATTCAGAGGCACAGATAAAAACTGATCTTGAAGCAAGCAGAAAAATTCTTGAAAGCCTTGTTGAAATTGTTAATGATTTATGGGGCGAGCTTTGGGAACAAAAGGTTTCAAAAAACGCAATAGATTTTTCTGATGTTGAAATTCTTTCTATTCAGCTATTATGCGAAGAAACCGAAAATGGTTATAAAAAGTCACAGCTTGCAAAAGATATAGTTAACAACAATACTTATAAAATTATACTTATTGATGAATTTCAGGATGTAAACAATCTTCAGGATTTAATATTCAAAATGCTGTCTGAAACAAATGATGATACAATAATTGGCAAGAATATGTTTGTTGTTGGTGATGTAAAGCAATCAATTTATCGATTCAGACAAGCTAATCCAAATATTTTTATTGAAACCCGTAATAATGCCAATAAGCCACAAAATGCGGACAAGCTAAAGGAAATAAAGCTACGTTCAAACTTCCGAAGCCGTGATTGTGTTATTGATTTTGTGAATTTTGTTTTTAAAAGCATTATGTCAAAGAAAATAGGTGAGGTTGATTACAATATAGATGAGGCACTTGTGCTCGGTGCTAATTATAACGTTAAAAAGCTTTCAACGGAAGTTCTTGTGATAAGAAAAGATGAGGATGTTGAGCTTGATGATGAAACTGTTGATTATAGTGAGCCATCAATAGTAGCGGCAAAAATCCGTAGTATGATTGATGAGGGTTATCCAGTGTATGAAAACGGTCAGGAACGCCCTTGCCGACAAAGTGACTTTTGCGTTCTTGTAAGAAGCAGAACAGTCAATAAAGAATATATTGAGGCCTTTGCACAAGCAGGCTTGTCTGTCCAGTCAGAAGAACTCACTGGTTACCTGCGTTCAAGAGAAATAAGCATACTTATAAATATGCTTAATGTTATTGATAATCCAATGAATGATATTGCTTTTGCGAGCGTTTTGCTGTCTCCGATATTTATGTTTTCAGCAGATGACATTGCAGTGATAAAAAATGCAAGCCCATATAAAAAGCTGTATCCTGCATTCCTAACAATTATCGGTGAAACTAAGGATAAGGAGCTTGATATAAATTCAGTTGAACTTAAGAACAAATGCGCTGGTGTTGTTGCGAAAATAAAGGAACTGCGATATTATGCCTCAAGCCTTACTCTTGAGCAATTGATAAGAAAAATCTATGATAGTACAGATTTCTTTCTTATTGCATCAACCTATGATGACGGCGCCCAAAAGCGTGCAAATCTAAGGCTTTTGCTTGAATACGCTTTTTCATACGATAATAGCATCGGTGGTGGTCTGACAGGTTTTACTCGATATATTAATAGCGTATTTAATAATGGGGGAGATTTAAAGCAATCAGGCATTCTGAACAACTATTCAGACTCTGTTGTCATAAAAACAATTCACAAGTCAAAGGGGCTTGAATTTCCGTTTATATTTCTTTGCAGAACTGCGACAACCTTTAAAAGACAGCGTAATGACCTTTCTAAACAGATGCTTATTAATCTATATTATGGTATCGGCTTTAGATTGCAGGAGCCTGAGAAGTATTTGAAATATACTACATTACCTTATGACGCAATCAAACTGGTTAATGAAGCTGAAATGTTAAGCGAGGAAATGCGACTTCTTTATGTTGCGCTCACTCGAGCCAAAGAACGCCTTTTTATTACCTATTCAATAAGTAAGAATTTTCAAAAGAAAATTGAAAGCCTTGCTATGTCTATTGCGAGATCAGGCAGAGTTACTTCAGAAATTGTCCGAACAGCAAATTCAATGCAGGACTGGCTGACAATGGCTTTGCTTGTTTATGAGGGTGACTCATTCCTACGTGATATGTGCATATCAGAGCTAGAAATTCCTACACAATCCACAAATGCCTATATAGATTTTATTGAAGGTTCTGATATACTTTCCACACTAAATTATTCGGAGCAAAAATCTGACGAGCTCACAAATAATGCAAAACCATCAGAAATAATTATTGAAGAAATTGAACATTACCTTAATTTTAAGTATGATGATAAGTATTCCCAAACACAATCAAAGCTTTCAGTATCTGAAGTTGCAAAGAAAGATACCTCTCTTGAATATTTCTATCAGCTTCCACGTCTTGATGAAGAAGTCGGAAAGCTAACTGCTGCCGAAAAAGGAACAGCAACCCACAGCTTTATGGAGCTTGCTAATTATGACATGGCAGAGAATGATATAGAAGATGAAATTAGGCGACTTATAAGTATTGGGTTATTATCAGAAAAGCAAGGTAAAGCTATTAATACAAAATCGGTCACAGCATTCTTCAACAGCAAATTCTACGAAAGAATGAAGAAAAGTAAAAACATTATGCGTGAAAAACAGTTTCTTGTAATGATTTCTGATTTAAAGCTTGATTTGGATGAACTTTCAGTATATAATGGAACAGATGGTATGCTTCAGGGTATTGCTGACTGCGTTTTTGAAGAAGATGATGGTTATGTTCTTGTTGATTATAAGACCGATAATGTCAAGTCTTTTGATGAACTTAAAGAGCATTATTCTTTGCAATTAAAGCTGTATAAAGCGGCGTTTGACCTCATACTCGACAAGCCTGTCAAGAGCAGTTATATATATTCATTTAAGCTTGAACAGGGTGTTGAAATAACATTATAGGAGATTACAAAATGATTGAATCAAGATGTGGAATTTTATGTTCAGAGCTTGGATGTAAAGAAAAATTTGGTTTTGATTGCAAGGGTTGCGTTAGTGAAAAGACAATCTGCTGGGGTGAATGTCCGGTAAAAATCTGTTGTGAGGATAAAAACCTCAATCATTGTGGGGAATGCGAAAGCTTCCCATGTGAACAGCTGACAGCTTTTTCATATGATGCAGAACACGGTGATAATGGAGCAAGAATAAATCAATGTAAAGAATGGTCAGAATGTACAACAAAATAAATTTTAAAATAATATTGACAAATATAATAAAAGCGTATATACTAGTATAGAAAACAAAGTAGAACCGTTCCGTTCTCACCTACAAACGAAAGTGCGTATGGTCAATACTTCAACATATTTTATGTTATCAGTATGAGCACGGGCGTAAGTCTGTGCTCTGTTTAATTTTAGC
>JAEWZG010000028.1 GCA_023395435.1 Bacillota bacterium | reverse complement strand
TTTGTAAACTTGTAATTCCATTCGAATTACCTCCTTGTGTTTTTTTGGAGGTCTTGACCTCCTACCTAGTAGCCTTGGGAGAAGGTCAAATCTGACGGTTTTCATATTCTTCTTGTAATTTCTTTGTTGCCCGCTTTAATTTCTGAGTAATGTTGTTTTCATCAGCACCTATGAAACTGGCATATTCTCGAATCGACATACCGTCAATGCGTACTGCAATGAACATATCTGCCCAGTCCTGCTTTTTGCCAAGAGCGGTACGTATCCATTTGCAGACACCTTCATAATCATCCTGATAAGCACGCTCAATTTCGTCTTTTCTAAAAATCCTGTCGTCCGCAACTTCTTTCATAAGTGGTTCCGAGGTATCGTATTCATCACCATCGTCATTGAAGCGCTCCTTAGGAGTTGTTAAGTGTCTGGTTTCTCTGTGCCAGATGTTGTACTCCGGCTTGTTGAACTTTTCATCGAATGTTTTTTGGATTAATTTTTCCTTTTCAAGATTTTCACCTTCAAGTGAAAGACTGACCCACATCTCCTGAGTTTCTTCCTCATTGAGTTCGATGCTTTGAAACTGGTTCTCATATCTGATTGATAATCTCATTAGATTCTCCTAATCCCGTCCTGGAAGACAGCGGAGAACTAATGAATCTTTGGAAAACAATGACCAACAGAGTTACCTCCTAAAAATATGTATAGGAAATAAAACGGAGGAGCATAAATTTCACCCAACAGCCTGTCATTGGCTATCTTCGAATCATTTATGTATCCGCCGTCTTCTGCTGGCCAGCTTTAGACGCATTTATATTTTTGTAAGGCTTGTCCCTTACATTTATAAATATAATAGGTTTCAAAATTTCACGACCAACTCGTTGAGTTGGGCCAAATTTGTCTATTTATCAGTCTTTTCTAAATTTGGGTATAAAAAAAGAACCCCTTTCGGGGTCCTAAACCAACTCATCGAGTTATCAACTTATTTATTCTTTTATTTCACTACCTAGTTCCTGAATACCACATTGCTCTAGAATACCATTGAAATCATCAAGCGAAAGCCCTGGCATAGTATCCATAATACGAATATAAGTCTTATCGGGATCTTTATAATAATCTAGTTTATTATTTGATTTATCAAACAGCTTTTGCGTAATCCTCGTGCATAACTGCATACCAACACAGATGGCCATCAACACGTTCGTTGTCATATTGTTGGCTTTATCATTTTTTATTCTACCATGATAATTTTTGTGGATTCCTGTCTCTTCATTAAACTTATCAGGATAATTCCACTTTCTATTTTCCATCAAAAACCACAGACAATTACATAGTGTTTTGGTAGGGTCACCAAGCAACTTAATGAGTTCAATTTCTTCCTCCTCATTATAAGAAGCTAGCTGCTGAGAAAATGCTTGATATGTTTCTTCAGGTTCATTCAGTAAAGGGGATTGGTACTTAGGATGAAACGTAAGAAGTCTACTATCAATGCCTTCAACCTTCTTAAGGACCGTATACCCAAGCAAGTCTTTGTAAGTATTAGTGTATGTTACAAAATTCTGTTCACGAATATTGATAACACATTTAGAGAGATTTTTCTTTGCCTTTGGCGTTAAAAAGAGTTTTCCATCTTTTTGTGTAACATATTGGCTGTTGGCAAGTACAAAGTATCCGTCAGCGTATACAAAATGTCTCTCTGTTATCCAGTTCTGTAGAGTTGAATCTGAATCAATTATTTTCAATGCTTCAACTGGAGTTAATCTAACAAAATCTTGATTACTATTGATTTCTTCATATACATCATTGTAATCAGAGAATTCTGATATGATATCCTCTAAACCAACTTCAATCAATCTATATTTTACTGATAGCCTTGACGTTATAAAGAAGCTGCTTAAATCCTCAATCAAGGTGTCACAAGAGTATATTGTATTTTCACCAGATGCTTTATACTGCTCAATAAACTCTAACGCTTTCCTTTTGAAGCAATTTTTGGGCATCAGGACTCTAGGAGCTAATCTATGTGCTTGCCATTCCAACCATCGAACTTCATTTTCTTTTGTGTTCTTACCCTCTGGTGGTGTAAAGAAAGTCTCGGATTGTCGGCATAAAATTGGATATAATTTTTCAGATTCATTTTTATTTTTAACCTTAAGAATTTGAAAATATGTTTTATCTTTTTCCCAGTGTAGTGCTTCATGAATGAGCGTATTTCTTTTCGAGCCTTCACCATATAAAGACTCGGACAAAGGGTCAATTAATACTGTTCCAGCACTGAAGGAAGTTGATAAATATTTACCTGTTTCCCTGTCATATATATCAACATCTGCATCCAAAAGTAAACAACATCCAAAAACATCTAGGTCGCTTGATAAATAAACTTCTTGAACAGTAAGCCCCATATCCTTAAGAATGTCATCAACCGGAAGAGGCATCGGTTCAACCAATGCCTGTTTACAGTATTTAGTCAGAAATTTTGTAGCATAGTCATCAAGACGATTCTTTCCAAGAATTAGAGCACCTGATTTTTTATTGATATCGAATACATCACTTGGAGTTATCTTCCTCTTCATAATCTACCTGTTCTCCTTTTTCAATATGATCCAAAGGCAACTCTGACAATAACTTTCTTGCCTCTTTCCAGGTAGGGTAGAACTCCTCCACAAGTGAATTGAATCTATGGGTGTGATTCTTTTCTAACAAGTGTACCAGTTCATGGATAACAACATATTCAAGACATTCTATTGGTTTCTTGGCTAGCTGTAGATTAATCCATATTCTTTTTTTATCAATATTGCATGTACCCCACTTAGTTTTCATATTCTTAATTTTGTACTCATTAGCATGGAGGTTTGTTTTTGTTTCACACCTTGAAACAACCCCATCCAACACTCGTTTAAGTTCTTCTCTGTACCATTCATTGAATGCCCTCTCCCTTGATTCTTTAGTTGATCTTTCGGGAGCAGTCAATATTATCTTGTTTGGTAGTTTTGAAATTTCGTATTTGTTTCCTTCATAGACAACTTGTAGCCGATATGGCTTTCCCCACAGGAAATGGGATTCTCCTGAAACATATTCTCTCTCAGTTTGACGCGCCTGTGACAGCATCCTGTCTCTTACCTTAGTGATTTCTGGCATTTTTTTTAATACAAAAAGCCTTATCTCTTCATCAGGATAATCACTAGGAGTACTAACTGTTATACTACCTTCTGGTGGATTTACCCTGATATATAGATTTTTAAGGTTTTTCTTTTTAATAATTTCAACTGGCATACCACCAATTACTTCTTCACTACACATCGTATTCTGCCTGCCTTTCAGTTATTTCGAAGACTGCAGCGGTCTCCGCCGTTGCTTCATCTTCGTCATAACCATATATCAATAAATTTTCATAAATAGCAAGCCTTATATTTTGTTGTTTCTGGAAATTCCTTTTCCAATCAGGACGTAATGCAGAAAGGATAGCACTGTCCAAATTTACAGCCAGATTTTCGTTCTTCGCAAAATAATCATAAAAGGCTCTTCTAGCCTCGCTATTCTTCACAGTATCAGGATAATCCAAGCTATCTTCTGGGTGTAAAATTGCTTGTGCCAACTCAACAACTTGTCGTAAATATTCCTCGTAACTCATAGCCTCTATTCGTCTCTGGTCGATTAGTACTTGGAGCATTTCTGATAACTTACCATAATAAACTTGGTTAGATGACATCTTCTTTACAATTTCATGCTGCAAGTTATTTTCGATGATTTCTGCTTTAGCATTTTCATTACCTGGAAGACCTTGTACCAGGGCCTCTATTGGTGTTGTTGAAGTGTTTTCAAGTAACAATTCCACCAACGACATATTCCCGAGTTCACTTACAACTGTAGAATCTTCTGCACGTATATAAGTATCAAGGACATATCGCATATCAGCCTCATATGGTTTTAAATCGATATAATCACAGCTTGCTAGTTTTACCATTTCTTTTATTTTGTTATAGCCTGAAATATCACTCCTCAGCCTGCTAACTTGCCCCTCTGAATAGCCATAATCACTCACAAGTTTATCACTGCAGTTAGCAAAAGAGCGTGTTAGCGAGGCTGTAAGAGTATATAAAATATCTCTGCGACCAGTGTTTTCATCATCTTCACTGTTTTCACCACAAAAATACTCAATATAATCCGTATCGTCTTTAGGATCGCTTACATTTTCTAATAGATCTTTCAGCGATGCAATTGCACCCACCATCTCAGATTTAGCTTCGTCATAGCGGTTCTTTATAAGTCCCTCAACATCTTCCTTATCAAAGCTATCGAAAGCTTCAGCAGTATAATCAGCCACTGCAAGCTGAACATTACGAAACAAGTCCATGTAATCTACGATATAGCCATAGTCCTTATCTTCGCCATCTGGTCTATTAACTCGGCAGATAGCCTGGAAAAGGTCATGATCCCTCATAGATTTATCAATATATAGATATGTCGCTGTTGGAGCATCAAATCCTGTTAAAAGTTTATCTACCACGATAAGAAGTTTCATCTTAGCAGGTTCTTTTTTGAACTGCTCTTTTGCTTCTTTTTCGAATTCAGACAGCGATTTACCTTTAAGCATACGCTCATAAATAGACTTCTTATATTCTTCTTCGCCCTCTTGACTTAAATCACTCGTAGCTGTCCTAACACTCGCGGTTGAAGGCTCAAAGGAAGTTACAACAGCACACTTGTTAAAGCCGTTGCTAGTAAAAATATCCCAGTATCTGCAAGCCTCATATATACTGTTGGCCACAAGCATGGCAGTACCACGCTCATTTTTTAGACGAGGTTTTAAGTTCATATCGAAAATGATATCGCTAGCTATTTTCTCAAGTCTTTGTTTTGAACTATATAATTTGTTGATTGAAGTCCAACTTTGTTTCAGCTGTATCTTTGCTCTATCTGTAAGACCTAAGGTTTTATTGTCAAACCATAAATCAACCTTATCTTTACTAGATAAGTCTTGGTCAACATCTCTTGCTTCATAACGTAAATCAAGAACAACACCATCTTGAACACCCTCATCAAATTTATAAGTATGGATGTAAGGTCCAAAAGTCTCAAGACTCGTTACTTTATCTTTTTTGAGTAGTGGAGTACCTGTAAAACCAATAAGTGATGCTTCAGGCATCAGTACTTTTACAGCCTCATGCAATTTTCCCGAGTTAGTACGATGGCACTCGTCAATAAAAGCTATAATATTTCCTTTTGCTTTAAAGTCAGCAGGGAGGTCTTTTATCAATTCTTTACGGTATTGATCCACGTCAGATTGTTTACCTGCATTATGTCCGTATTTATGAATCAAAGAGCAGATAATAGAATCATCATTTTTATTCAGAATCTCTCTTAAATCAGCACTGCTTTTTGTTCTTCGTACTTTTTCATTTACATCAATAAACAGGCTTTCAATTTGGTCATCAAGCTCATCTCGGTCGGTGATGATTACCACTCGGCTGTCTGCTACATTTTCAATAACCCATTTTGTAAGCCATACCATAATTAGAGACTTTCCTGAACCTTGCGTATTCCAGATTATTCCACCTTCGCCTGCAAGAATTCTTTTCCTAGCAGCAATATTAGCAAAATACTGATTATGTCTTGCAATCTTTTTCACTCCAGCATCAAAAATAATAAAGTCGTGGATTAGTGAAAGAAACCTCTCTTTATGACAAAGAGAAATTACACCATCTCTTAGCTTATTTCTCTCCTTAGATTGAATACCTTTAATAGTCAAAGAAAGTTCGTCCGTAGCTTTAATATCTTCCTTCCAGTTCAGGTAATACTTCTCAGGAGTTTCGATTGTTCCATACTTCAGCCCTTCAGCTTCATTACCGGCAAAGAGAAACTGCGTAGTACTAAAGAAATTCTGAATATACTCTTTTTTTTGGTTTGTGAGATTCTGACGAATGCCCTCACCAATACTTACACATGAACGCTTTAACTCAAATATGCCAAGAGCGATGCCGTTTATATACAGCACCACATCAGGGCGTTTTCTCTCTATTTGATTAAAGCAGAGAACACTTACTTCTTCAGCAGCATAAAAATCATTGTTCTCGACATTGTTCCAGTCGATATAATGGACTGTTTGACGATTTTTATTCTCGTCTTTAACACCTTGCTTGCCATAGCGAAGCAGGGAATATACTTCTTTATTGATTTGGTAAAGACTATCTACTTGATTACTCGCTTTTGAAACAAGCTCAGTTACAGCCTTGGAAATCTGTTCTTTCGTATAGCCACGTTTTTCAAGATTCTTCTTTAGCAAATCTTCTCTGATAGGTTTGTTATTCTGATCCTCTAGATTTCCGAGATACGTATAACCAAGACCACCGTCTTCCTCTTTATCTATTAACCAGTGAAGGACCTTGTTTTGCAATTTTCTCTCTAAATCAACAGACATAGCCTTTACCTCCTCATACTTTAAGACGCATACGGCCTGTTAAGAGGTCGTCCATTGCACCTTCTTTAATTTGTAACATTTTTTCTTTTTCTACTTCGAGAGATTCTATTTCTTCATCCATTGCTGAAAGGACTTGAGCGATGGCTTGTTGTTCTGAAATACTTTCTGGTAGTGTTATTTCTATATTTTTTAATGTTTTACCATTTAACTTTGCTCTCGTTCCTCCCACAAGAACTGCAGTATAATCAACTTTTTTTAGTAGATAAGATAAAAATTTCGTATCTGCTACCGATTTAATTCCAGCTAAAACGTGAGCGTGATTGTTTACCCATATCTTCCCACTTGCATAAGTTATTGGATAGTTAAGAAGATCGTTCGCACCATCTTCAGCGATAAGAATGAATTCTCCATCATGTGTATAACCACTTACATAATCTTGAATACCATTTGCTCCATAGTATGGAGTATTTCCAGGCATTCTTTGATTCTTAGTTACTGGAATTCGCAGATTATCAAAAAAATCAGCAACATCATTTATTTTACAAGAATTCCAATCACCTCTAAACCCATCGAGTCTTGTTTCCCCATTAATGAGATCCTCTAACGCACCATCACGGATTGCTTTTTTCTTTTCAATTAGTTCGGATAGATTGTCGATATGCTCGTCAAAATCTGATAATACTGAAGCTATAGCTTGTTGTTCTTTAGAAGAAAGAAGCGGAATTTTATACTCTTCAGTAACTGGTAATGAAATTTGTGAAAAAGAACTTCTTCCATCTCCAGCATTTCTAAAATAATCGACATTATGTTTCAGATAATAAAAAAGAAATTTTACTGCATATATATCAGATGACGTATAGCCCCACATCTCATTTTTAAATGTACAAGGGACATTGCAATATATAAAGTCTATTACCCCTCTTGATTGAACAATTACTACAGGATCACTAATAATATTTGCATTAGGCAAATCCGATACATTTGCTCTAATCTCTGTTGCTCCTCCGGCAAAAACTCTTATCGCTCCAGTAGCAGATTTTATTTTACTCATTCTTTCTGCAGTTATAGGAGTTCCTCTAACACGCTTATATATTTTTTTTATTTCGTTATACTCAATAGTATCTTTAGAATGAGTTACCATGTGTATCCCATCCTTTCTAATGCAGATTTAACCTTAGCCTTCGACTGAACTGTCTTTTCTTCAATCTCTCCTAAAGTGTGCTCATAGCGTTTAGCAATTAAGACAACTTTTGAGGCAAGATTATTCAACACTTGATCAATCGCATCAATAATGTCGCTTTCAAGCCTTGCCATCCACTTTTTATCAAAGAGTAAATACTTTACTTCATCAATTGTTAGTTCTCCATATTTAGCAAGTACTAAATCATCCAGCTCTTTTTGAGCTTCTTTAATCGCTTTATCAGCTTCTTCTTTTTCAGTTAACTTAGCTTGGTAAGAAAGAAGAGCATTATATTCTTCAACATATGTTTCAGGCATTATTGCATTGTCATTTGCTTCTTTTAATGCATTTTTAAGCTTAGCTTTTCCGAATGAACCGTTCTTATTTCTAAGCTCATATGTCTTCAGCTTACTATTGGCTTTGACGATTTTCTCCATCTCTGAAGTACTTCCTGCATCAAATAATTCAATAAGTTTCGTAATGTCATCTATCACTTCAGAAGTCTTTTTACTTTCAAGTTCTTTTATCTGTTTATTCAGATTTGCTTTAGGTATTCCGTCCCCTTTTTCATTCAGAGCATTTATAAGTAAGCCCTCGTCACCTGATTCTTCTTCTCTCATTTCATCCAGTTCAGATTCAAGCAATGCAGATTTTTCGATTAGCTCATTAAGAGCCATTAACTCAGTTTCAAAATACTCCTGTTCAATAATGTCTCTCGAAATTAAAGCACCTTCAAACGACTTCATTTTTGAAGTATCATCGACCTTTATCTCTTCTCCATTTTCATCTTTAGCTTTCTTTTGAGCGTATACATATTCAATCTCACGTCCCGCATCATATCCACTCGCTTTTATTACATATACATCATCTTGCATTTTCTCATTCCAATAGTTAAGCAAGAAGTCGTACACATCGTAATTGTCTAGAAGTTTTGCCGATTCAAAATCTCTCAAAATTTCAATACCCAAGCTTCGAATTAATTCTTTTGGATTTGTATCTGTATTAATATTGAGTAATGAATCTTTTACTTTATTTTTCCACGTCTCGAATAGAGAACCGTATTCAGTCTCCTTTTCAACCTTTATATTTTCATCTTCAGAAATGACTGTTTCAATTTCATTTGGTTTTATAGCAAGATTATAGACATTATGTTTTTCATCAACACAAGTGAATATCTCTTGTCTTAACTGTGGCGATATTTTCCAGAGTCTCTCTAAAGAGTTAATATCGACTTCTGGAATACCACCCTTAAGATGAGATGCAATGTTTTGAGGTAATGTATCATCTATTTTTTGGATATAACGAGGCACATTAAGGTTTCCTTTGTTCTCTTCTAAAATCTCCTTATAGGTAATAAAGCGGGAGTACCCCTCAACCTTTTCTTGGTGAATAAAGGTTTGCACAATTTTCTCAATATCCTGTTCACGAAGACGGTTCTTATTTCCATCTTTCTTAAACCCATCGCTCGCATCAATCATAAAGATACCTTCACGTTTATCAGCGTTTTCTTTATCGATTATGATGATACTAGCTGGGATTCCTGTACCATAAAATAAGTTTGCTGGCAGACCAACAATCCCCTTAATGTATCGCTTCTCAAGAACAGCTTTTCTAATGGTTTCTTCTGAGTTTCCTCTAAAGAGAACACCGTGTGGCAGAATAATCCCTGCCTTACCATTGCTATCCAATGCTTTTAGAACATGTAGAAACCAAGCATAATCACCATTCTTTTCTGGTGGAATGCCATAACCATCAAACCGCTTATATTTATCTTCAGATGGTTTAATTCCATCAGTCCAGTCCTTATCAGAAAATGGTGGATTCATGACAATAAAATCGAATTTTCTAAGTCCACCAAAATCATCAGTATATTGTGGATTGGCTAATGTATTTCCACTTTTAATTTCACCTGTACCTTTGTTATGTAAGATGAAGTTCATCTTTGCTAAACCAGCAGTATCAGGATATTTTTCTTGTCCAAATATTGTAACTATGGAATCGCCATTATCATCAGTTGGTGCTTCATCTGCTGAACGAATAAGTAATGATCCACTCCCCGCCGCAGGATCATGGAGAGTCCATTTCTTTCCTGTCTCTTGTTTAATATTGCCAATACCAATAAGTCTAGCAATAATACGTGACACCTCACTAGGTGTATAAAACTGTCCCTTACTCTTACCAGACTCCTGAGCGAATTTCATCATGAAGTATTCATATGCATCCCCAATGATGTCATCTCCACTGGCTCTGTTGCTTTTAAAGTCAATAGCTGGGTTTTGGAATATAGCAATTAGACCAGAGACTTTATCTACGAGCTCCTTACCAGAACCTAGTTCATCCGGATTATTAAAGCTAACATCAGGAAGCGCTCCCACTAGCTTATTATCCTCGAGAAACTTTTGAAGAATTACATCAACTCTTTCACCAACATCTGGTTTACCTTTTGCAGCAATCAAGTCGTCAAATGAGGCACCTTCATTTACTGTAAATTCAGCAAAACGTTGCCCTTTATATCTGTCTGATACATACTTGAAGAATAACAATACAAGTACATAATCTTTATACCTTGAAGGTTCTACTCCACCTCTTAATTTATTACAAGCCTCCCATAATAGGGAATACAATTCTGATTTTTTCACAGCCATTCATTTAACCTCTCTCATCTATTTAAGTGTTTTATATTTAGTATTCAGTAATATCTATACCTGCTTTTAATAATCTTTCATATCTCTCGTGGGAGATAAGAACTGCTACAGGTTTTCCATTTTTCAAAACAAAAGCTGTTTTATCTTCATCTGATAAACCAGTAATTAATTTTGATGATTGTCCTCTAAGAAAATCTGACATGTTATAGAATTCCATCGGTTCCTTTTGGACTTTATCTTCCTTATCCATACCTAAATCCACCTTTTCTTTTTATCATAACATTTTACTACTCTTATTTCAACCTTTATATGTACTTGAAAAGTAATTACTTTATAAGTGCATTTCAATCTTGTTTCTCTATTCAAGCCAATAGCCATCTTGTCAACTCACCACATTTTTGCCAGCAATCTTTTCAACTCACCAAGCCTATATTCAAATTCGTAAATCCGGTGAGTAATCCACCACTCTTGGATATCTTCCCACAAAGCAAAAATCCGTGATTATCCTTCCGGCTTAGAACCAGACCTCAAACCACGGAAAGCCTTTATTTACTTGCTTTTTTACACTCTTATTTATTAACCCTTGACATCAATACAACCGTCTCAACATGGGTTGTTCTTGGGAAGAGGTCAACTGCGCGGAGCTTTTTAATACTATATCCTTTTTCTTTCATATAGGCGCAATCCCTTGCTGCTGTTGCTGGGTTGCATGATATCATAACTACTTTTTCAGGTGACATTGTAATTATTGCATCAAGCGTTTTGTTATCACAGCCCTTTCGTGGCGGATCAACAATAACAATATCAGGTTTTTCATTATTATCTGCAAGCTTAGTTGCTATTTCAGAAGCGTCGCCACAATAAAATTCAGCATTGTTTATACTATTAAGCTTTGCATTTCTTTTTGCATTTTCTATAGCCTGCGGAATTATTTCAACGCCGATAACCTGTTTTACTTTCTCAGAAAATGAAAGACCGATTGTCCCCGCTCCGCAATATAGGTCAATTATTTCTTCATCGCCTTTTAGCTGAGCATATTCTTTTGCTATATTATAGAGCCTTTCTGCCTGATGAGTATTGACCTGATAAAAAGACAATGGCGATAGTTCAATCTTATTATTGCACATAATGTCAATGATGGTGTCTGTCCCACAGATTGTTCGGCATTCATTACCCATAATTATATTAGTATTGTGTGAATTCTTGTTCAGTACAACACTTTTTATTTCTGCAAATTTGCTCATAAGCTCTTTTGCGATTTCATCAAAGTCGTTGCACCATTTTGTCACAACAAAGCACACCATAGTTTCTTTAGTACTGAAAGCTTGTCTTATATAAATATGACGTAGGAGGCCTGTATGCTTTTCCTCATCATATGCTTTTATTTTTATTTCATTGACCTTGTCAATAATAAAGCTGACGATTGTGTCAAAAAGCTTTGGCTGAAGTTTACAATTCGTGAATGGCACTACTCTATGACTTCGTCTTGAATAAAAACCACAGACAGCCATTCCGTCAATTTCCGCCACTGGGTATTGAGCTTTATTTCTGTAAAAATCAGAATTCTCACAGCCGAGAATTTTTTCAGGGTTTACATCAAATTTTCCAATCCGAGTAAAAGAATCCTTGACAAAATTACTTTTGATTTCCAGCTCTGATTCATAGGATATGTGACGAAATGCACAGCCACCACATTTTTGGAAAACCTCGCAGTCATTATCCTGACGGGAGTCTGATTGTGTAATGAAGCTATCAACAATGCCATAGCCATATGTTTTCTGAAGCTTTGTGATTTTTACATTGACTATGTCGCCTATTGCTGTCATCGGCACAAATAATGCATATTCATTATACTTGCCAACTCCGTTACCTTCTGTCGTCATACCTGTTATGGTTATTTCAACAATATCATTCTTTTTCATATTCTGCCTTTCAAATGATAAAATTCTTTTATTTATTATTTATCCAATGAATTAATTATACTCTAGTTATTTTCCAATCTTTCTTTTATGTATTCCATTCTTCCAATATGGTAAGAAAAGTCCTTATCGGGGAAAAGCTTAGGCAGCATTTCCAATATGAATTCTAAATCTTTTAATACTACAGTTTTGTTTACTTCTCTAAAATCCGGAAAATCATCTGGAATATCAATATAAAAATATTGCCATCCGCGCACACCACAGCTTGCAATCATTGCATCAAAATATTCATCAAATGTTATTGTCATTGGAAAATAAGCTCCACAATCGTAAAAATATAACTTAGGTGGAAATTCTCCTGGTTCTCTCAAAAAGCAACTATACTTTCCGTCATCACCCCATGATTGCTTGTCAAACCAATTCAGTTTTTTGAAAAATTCAAGCTCATTATCATCTAACTTTTGACCATCTATCGGATTATATATTTTCCAAAAATCAGATTCAAAACATAGAGCATCTGTACACCCATACAATAAAAATCCACCATAAATAAATTGATTTTCTTTATTTGTGTATATCCAACAACAAGAATTATTTATTACTTTAAAATAATCCAAGTATCTCTTATCAATAATAAAATTATTAATTCCCTCTATATATTTAATGTTATCTAGTAACATAAAGTCCGGGATGCTTAACTTATTAATTTTACTTTTTTCAGCAACATTTTCAATAATACTACTATTTGAAATCATTCTATCAAATTCTATTATTTTATTTTTTATATCCATTTCATTAAACCTCAATTCGTCTTATTTTTTAATAGTGCTTGCCTGATAGCATTTTTCTTTTCAAGCATCAACTCAAAGTGATTGTTGTACTCAAGTGGATGCTTATAATTATATATTCTTTCAATTCCGCTTTCAGATACAAGCTTTGTGGATGCTCCTGCACCTGTTGCAAGAATTGTCTGAATTTCCTCCATTATATAAATATTATATAGGCTTTCACTATTCTTTTTAGAAAAGCCTATATTTTCAAGATTGCCGAGTGTATTCTTTTGTCGATAAAGATAATACGGGTTATAGCCATTTTCAATAAGCTTTTTTGAACTATACTCAATCATTTTAGGAACAGGGTTGTGCAATACTTCCCTGTCACCGTGGTTTAAATCAGCTGCACGTTTTATTGAGAGAGTATGCACAGTAACATTTTCAGGGTTTAAGTCAATTACCTTATCAAGCGTTGCCTTAAAGCTTCTAACAGTATCTGATGGCAATCCTGCTATTAAATCCATATTAATGTTGTCAAAACCAATTTCTCTTGCTAAATTAAAGCTGTCGATAACCTGCTGTGCTGTGTGCTTTCTGCCGATTGCTTTTAAAACATCATCGTTTAGAGTTTGTGGATTAATGCTTATTCTTGTGGCTTTATTATTCTTAATGACTTCAAGCTTTTCACGATTGATTGTGTCGGCTCTGCCAGCTTCAACTGTATATTCTCTCAAGTGTGAAAGGTCAAAGCTTGAATTTACCGCCTTCATAAGTGCTTCAAGTTGCTGTGCTGTAATAGCTGTCGGAGTTCCACCTCCGAAATATACTGTATCTAGCTTTAAATTAAGCTCAGAAGCAATTTTTGCAGTATATTTAATTTCCTCACAAAGATTTTCGATGTATTGAGGAATGATTTTTTTGACTCTGTCAATTGACTGTGAAACAAACGAGCAATACGAACATCTTGAAGGGCAAAATGGTATTGAAACATAAAGGCTGAAGGTATCATTTTTAAGGTTTTTGAGAATAACATTCTGTGCTTTTGCTGTAAGGAATGCAAGATTAATTTTTTCCTTGCTTACAAGATATTTTGTATCTAATTCTTGCATAATCTGTTCTTTGGTGTAGCCTTCTTCAAGCATTCGGTTTACTCTTTTAACAGGGCGGACACCTGTGATAAGCCCCCAGCCAGGAGTAATTCCTGTGAGTTTTTTAAGGCATAAAAACAAAAGCCTTGCAAGTTCAAGTTCACATTTTTTATCAAGGTTTTCTTCGTTGTTCATAACACTTGAAGAAAGCTTTGCAGTTTTATCATTAATTCTTACAAAAGCATATAGATATGTCTTTGTCTTTCCCGTTTTCTTTCGCATAAAGCAAAGGTCGCCTTCTGTATTCCTTTCGTCATACAGAAGTGTAAATAGCTGTGCAGGGAAGAAAAGCTTAACAACGCTTTCAAGCTCATATTTATAATCATTTCCGCTGAAAATCAAGGTCATTGTTTTTAGTCCTTTATATAAATTATATGTACAGTAATTTTGTCTTCCTTGCGGGGGGCTTTGCGGTCGCCCCGCACCCCTTCGCATATAAATCTAATAAATAGTAGTCAACTAATAAAAAGGGCGGAGCATGAAATCAACCGCGTACCAAATTACAGAATTAAATCATACTTTACTGGTTGATTGAGCGACCGTCACTCAAAATACTCGTCGGAGTGCTGAAACGTCAAATCCGAGTTGTTGAGCGGATGCGAAACGTGTTTGAGGATTTGACTTGATTTTCTTTCGTCATTTCTTGTATCAAGACAAGAAATGACAATCGTTTGATATAAAGAGTGTACACTTACATATTCATATACATATTAGTCTTACGTTCAATTTCAAGAGTTGATGAAGGACCATGCCCTGGGTAAACTATATAATCACCCTCAAGAGATGCAAGTTTTTTCACAGATGCAAGAATTTCCGTGTAGCTTCCACCTGGGAAGTCTGTTCTTCCCACTTCCCCAGCAAAAAGAGTATCTCCCGAAAAAATACTATCCTCACAGGTATAGCATACTCCGCCCTGCGTGTGACCTTTTGTATGCATAACCTTAAATTCAAGGTTATCCTGCTTGATAATATCACCGTCTTCTATAGTTTTTGCCTGACCTGAAAAAGGAATAAATGTATAACCAGGAATTGAATACGCGAGGTTTTCTCTTGCACTTTTGAGCATTGGCTCATCATTCTTATGAATGAAAACTTCTGCTCCTGTTTTTTCGGCAATTTCCTCAACTGCATTTATATGATCAAAATGTCCGTGGGTGAGGAGTATTTTTTTTAGAATAAGTGAATTACTGCTAAGATAATTAAGAATTTTCTCTGAATCATCACCACAATCAATAGCAACAGCATTTCCATTACCGATATCTATTATATAACAGTTTTCCTCAAGAAAGCCTGTTGGTATGGTTTTTACTTTCATATTATCTCCTCAAATTTTATTTTCCACTTCTATCAACGGATATTACTCCGCTTATCTTTTTAAGCCTGTTAATTATATTATTGAGCTGGTCTGCTCCAGCAATACCGATAGTGAGGACAATGTTTGCATTCCCGTTTTTAAGTTCTCTTGCACTCATCTCGTGGATAGGAATCTTTGATTCAGCAAGTGTCATTGACACATCAGCAAGAAGACTGTTGCGGTTATTTGAAACAATGTCAACTGTTGCTTTATAGTTTGTATTTCTGTTATTTGACCATTGAACTTCCACCCAGCGTGATTCGTTTTCAGAAGCCTTGTTTCTTGAGGTGTAGTTAATACAATCCTTTTTATGGATCGAAACGCCATGACCACGTGTAATAAATCCGATGATATCATCACCAGGCAATGGTGAACAACACTGCGAGAATTTTATCAGACAGTTATCAAGGTCATCAACGATAATTCCCGACTTCTGTGTTTCAGTTGCTACAACCTTCTCGACAATTATCTCAGGAGTATCGTGTGATACATATTTTTTATTATATTCATCCTTAAGTCGTTGAATAAATCTTGATAGAATTACCCCGCCATAGCCTATTGCTGCATAGAAATCATCCATAGTCTGGCAGTTGTGACGCTTTAAATCTTCCTTAAGGAATTCCTCAAGCTCATCTTCTGGAACACGAATAAGATTACGCTTGAATTCCTTTTCAAGCTCAGCCTTACCATTTTCAATGTTTTCCTCGCGACGTTCTTTCTTAAACCATGAACGAATCTTTGATTTAGCTTCATTAGTACGGCAGATATTGAGCCAGTTTCGGTTTGGTCCATGACCAGGTGCATTTGTTGTCATAATTTCAACAATTTCACCAGTAGAAAGCTTATAATCAAGAGGAACTAGCCTTTTATCTACCTTTGCCCCAGTCATCTTGTGACCGACCTGTGTATGAATTGCATAGGCAAAATCAATGACAGTTGAACCTATTGGCAAGGATATCATATCGCCCTTTGGCGTAAATGAAAAGACTTCATCTGGGGCAAGATCGGTCTTGATTGTTCTAACAATTTCTTCAACATCGTCAGCTTCCTGCTGGGCTTCGATAATCTGACGAATCCATGCAAGACGTTCTTCAAACTTGTCCTTGCCATGAATTCCCTCTTTATACTTCCAGTGGGCAGCAATTCCATATTCAGCGGTATATTGCATTTCCCACGTTCTTATCTGAACCTCAAAAGGGATTGCCTCACGACCGATAACAGTTGTGTGCAATGACTGATAGCCATTTGGCTTAGGTGTTGAAATATAGTCCTTGAATCTGTTTGGGATAGGCTTGAACATATCGTGAATAATTCCAAGGACATTATAGCATTCGGTCACTGTTGTTACAATAATTCTAACTGCATATTTATCATAAATCTGGTCATACTGCTTCCCACTCATATAGACCTTTTTGTATATACCATAAAGGCTTTTTACGCGTCCATCAATTTGTGGCATTACTTCAAAATACTGATCAAGACGCTTTTCAATTCGTTCTTTTATTGTATCAATGAATGCCTCACGTTCTGCTTTTGTTTTTTCAAGAGCTTGTTCAATTTCAGCGCAGGCGAAAGGATCAAGATAATGGAAGGCTATATCTTCTATTTCTTCTTTAACAGCACGGATACCAAGTCTGTGTGCAATAGGAGCATAGATGTACATAGTTTCAAGTGCTGTTGCACGGCGTTTTTCCTCACATCTGTGGTGGAGTGTTCTCATATTGTGAAGTCGGTCACAAAGCTTAATAATAATAACTCTTATATCCTGTGACATTGCAAGAAGAATTTTTCTCACATTCTCTGCCTGTTGCTCTTCACGGGTGAACAATGGAATTTTTCCAAGCTTTGTAACACCATCAACGAGCATAGCAACATCTTGTCCGAACTTCTTTTTTATGTCCTCAAGAGAATAGCTTGTGTCTTCCACAACATCATGGAGAAGTGCTGCGCAGATCGTGTCAGTATCCATTCCAAGCTCTAAAAGTATAAAAGCAACGGCAACTGGGTGAGTTATATATGGTTCGCCTGAATCACGCTTCTGTCCTTCGTGACATTTGCTTGCAAGTTCATAGGCACTTATAATTTTGCTCAAATCATATTGCTTATCACCATCAAGAATTTTTTGAATTAATGCATCAATCGTATATACTGTATCTTTTTCCATTATAAGCACCTCAGTTCTTTTAAGATTTGTGAGCTTTCAAGGTCAACCTTATTTGTCGGCGGGATGAAGTCTATGTTTTCTGTGATTATGTCTATTCTGATAAGTTCAAGTTCAGCAAAAATATCAAGACACAACCTCAATTTACAATAATTCATTGAATCATTAGTCAGCTTTGTAAATAATGAATCTATATTAATTATTTTATTGTATCCCATAAGGAATTTATATACGGATACAAGATCTTCACGGGACGGGACAATTCTTTCAACAAACTTTTTATCTAAGCTTTCATTCCTCTTTAACGACTCATAACAGGATTTTGCTGAGAAATATTTATCCTGAACAATCCCGCTCCTTCGATAGTCTTTTACCTTTATGCTTATATTTTTGTTATTGTTATATTCATTAATATCAACATTAACAATAAAATCAGCATAATCATTCTGCGATAAAGTGAAATTATCAGGATTTGTATTAAACATTAATGCTGAAATCTTTACATTGTCGTATGTAAGCTCAAGCTTTGTGTGTCTTCCATTGCCGAGTGCGACAATTCGGTCTATTCGTGCGCCGATTATTGCAAAAACCGGCTGTGGGTTACCCTCACCAAAAGGCTCAAGGACTTCAAGACCTTCAATATTCTCAACCTTAAGGTCAATGCCACAAAGGAGCTTGTCAGCTTTTAAAACCTGTGGTGGCATTGATGGATTGTTTAACTTTGCATATTCTGCGATTTTTTCTTTAAATGCAGGGATGTTTTCTTTTTTTAATGAGAAACCGCCAGCAAGCTCATGTCCGCCTGATTTTGTGAGAAGATCACTACAATAGCTTAAACATTCAAAAACATTAAAGCCCTTAACGCTTCTTGCTGAGCCTCGTGCCTCGTCGCCCTCAATCGAAATTATGAAATTCGGCTTGCCGAAGCGTTCAAGAATTCTTGAGCAGACTATTCCCACAACTCCATGGTGCCAGTCTTCTCCTTCAACAACGATTACTCTTTCATTCAGAATAGATGCATTTTGCTCAATTTTATCAAGTATATCATTTAATATTTGATCCTCAACCTTTTTACGCTTTGTATTGAGCGAAACAAGCTCACAAGCAAGTTCTTCAGTATTCTCATCCTCTGAAATAAGCATCTGCAAGGCTGTTGTCGGTGAACCAAAACGTCCTGCTGCATTAATTCTCGGAGCAAGAATAAATGCAATAGCTGTTGAAGTAATATTATCAGTATTTATTGCTGACTTTTCCATTAAAGAAGTAAGTCCGGCATTTTCTGTTACTGAAAGCTGTTCGAGTCCTCTTTTAACTATCGTTCTGTTTTCACCTGTGAGTGAAACAATATCAGCTATTGTACCGATACAGGCAATGTCAGAATATTGCTCTAAAATAAAATCATAGTTCCCGTCATCAAGTGCGGAAACGAGTTTTATTACTACTCCTACTCCAGCGAGTGGCTTGAACGGAGAAGTGCAGTCCCTTCTGTGCGGGTCAACGACTGCTTCTGCTCTTGGAAGTATATCCAAAGGCTGATGATGGTCGGTTACAACAAGCTTCATGCCAAGCTCATAGATAAGCTCAGCTTCATTTATTGCTGTAATACCATTATCGACAGTAATGATAAGCTCAATACCGTCATCAGCGAGCTTTTTAACTGAGTCTTTATTAAGTCCATAGCCCTCTTCCCTTTCAGGAATATAATATGACACATTTGCTCCAGCACATTGAAGATAATTATATAAAATAGCTGTTGAGGTTATCCCATCACAATCATAATCACCATAGATACATATTGATAATTCTTTTTCTATAGCATCATGTATAACTTCACAGGCCTCATACATATCTTTTAATAGATAAGGATCTGAAAGCTCATCCTGCGAGAAGAAATCAACAAGCTGTTGAATTTCGGTAATACCACGTGACACTAAAACCTCAGCTGCAAGACTTGTAAGGTCAGTTTTTTTAAGAATATGTATGACTTTTTCAGTGTCAGGCTTATTGATAATCCACTTTTTCATTTTTCTCCAGCTTTCAGTATAATTCACTAAATTAATACTTTATTATACCATTTTATAATATTACATTCAAGATTTAATTAATCATAATATTTTTATCTTGTTCGACTATAAATTTTAAAATAAATTGCTATTTTGATTAAAATATGTTATTATAATATTAAAGTTTATTACCATAATAAATAATATATAAAGGAGATTAATATGAGTGAAATAATTTTCTGGGCTATAGCTTTTGTAGTGTTGACTATTGCCGAGCTTTGTACATATCAGCTCGTTTCAATCTGGTTTGCTCTGGGCTCATTAGTATCACTTATCTGTGCTATTCTTGGATTAGGTATTCTCGGTCAGATTATTGTTTTTACAGTATTTTCAGTTCTTCTTCTCATTGCAACAAGGCCTTTTGTTAAAAAGGTTTTAAATAACAGAATTGTTCCAACAAATGCTGAACTTGATATTGGTAAGATTGCTATTGTTATTGAAAAAATTAACAATACAACCTCAACAGGTCGTGTAAAACTCAATGGTGTTGACTGGGCAGCTCGTTCTTCTGACGATTCAACAATTCCAACTGGAACAAGTGTAACTGTTGAAAAGATTGAAGGATCTAAATTGATAGTTAAAAAATAATTTATATATTTTGGAGGTAAATATTATGGAAACAGGCGCTCTTGTCTTAATTGGTATTATCGTTTTTATTCTCATTGTTCTGATCTCAAGAATCAGAGTTGTTCAGCAGGCTGAGGTTTATGTGGTTGAACGTTTTGGTGTTTACCATAAATCATGGCAAAGTGGTGTTCATTTTCTCGTTCCTTTTCTTGACAGAGTAGCAAGAAGAGTATCCATCAAGGAACAGGTTGTTGACTTCAAACCACAACCTGTAATTACAAAAGATAATGTTACAATGCAAATTGATACTGTTGTATTCTTTCAAATCACTGACGCAAAGCAGTTTGCTTATGGTGTTGAAAGACCGCTTTCAGCTATTGAGAACTTAACAGCTACAACTCTTCGTAACATCATCGGTGAGCTTGAGCTTGATGCTACACTTACATCACGTGATACAATCAACACAAAGATTACTGCTATTCTTGACGAAGCTACAGACCGTTGGGGTATTAAGGTAAATCGTGTTGAACTTAAAAACATTCTTCCACCACGTGAAATTCAGGATTCAATGGAAAAACAAATGAAGGCTGAACGTGAACGTCGTGAAAAAATCCTTCAGGCTGAAGGTGATAAGAATTCACAGATTCTTGTTGCTGAAGGTGACAGGGAATCTAAGATTCTCCGTGCTCAGGCTGATAAGGAAGCTGAGATTCTTCGTGCTGAGGCTGAAAAACAAGCTATGATTCTCCGAGCTGATGCAGTTCGCCAACAGAAGATTCTTGAGGCACAGGGTGAAGCTGAATCAATTCAGATGATACAGCAGGCTCTTGCAGACAGCCTCGTTAAACTTAACGAAGCAAATCCTAATCAGCAGGTTATTGCTCTTAAGAGCCTTGAAACTTTTGCTAAGGTTGCTGACGGAAAAGCAACAAAGATTATTATTCCATCAGATATTCAAGGACTTGCAGGACTTGCAACATCAATGAAAGAATTAGTTGTTAAAGAATAATTCAATATAGCCCGGGAAGTTCTCCCGGGCTTTTTATTGACTGAAACTTTTGAAGTGACATAATAGTTAGTAATATAAATAATTATTATCGCCTTTTCTGAAAATTAACATTTAAAAAGCTATGGTATTGTTGTTATTATGTTTGTATTGTCATATAGTACAATAAATGCAAAGAATAACATAATAAATTTTGATAAAAAAATAATTGTCTTTTTTGTATAGATATTGTAAAATATTAATATAATTAAAAACTATGAGGTGACCTATGTTGTCAAAAAAAATGACTGCAACGCCATTAATACATTTTTACAGATTATTCACTGGCATAGGTGCGAACATTTCTGTAAGTGTATCCTCATGCAGAATTAATTTTTCGGTATAGTTGTAACTTGCTGTGGCTTGCGTCACAGCATTTTTTATTGCAAATAAGATGGAGGGTTAAAATGAAAAAAGTTGCTATTATTATGGGAAGTGACAGCGATTTCCCAACAGTAAAAGACGCTGTTGTTGAACTTAAAAGCTTTGGTGTTCCTTATGAAGTAAGAGTAATGTCTGCTCACAGGACTCCTGAAATTGCTTGTAAGTTTGCAAAAAACGCAAAGGAAAACGGATTTGGCGTCATTATCGCTGCTGCTGGCAAGGCTGCACACCTTGGTGGAGTTCTCGCAGGACATTCAACACTTCCTGTTATCGGTATTCCTATTAAATCTTCAACACTTGATGGACTTGACGCTTTGCTTGCAACTGTTCAGATGCCTGCTGGTATTCCTGTTGCTACTGTTGCTATTGACGGAGCAAAGAACGCAGCAATTCTTGCAGTTCAGATGCTTGCACTTTCAGATGACACACTTGCACAAAAGCTTTTAGATATGAAAGCTGATATGGTTAAAGGTGTTGTTGAAAAGGACAAGAAATTACAGGAAGCTGTAAAAGCACTTTAATAAGTAAAAATAATAAAAATAAAGGATGCAGAGGAGAAGTAATAATGAAAAAATTAGAACAGCTTTATGAAGGCAAGGCAAAGAGAGTATATGCAACAGAAGATCCAGACATAGTTATCGTTGATTACAAGGATGATGCAACTGCTTTTAATGGTATCAAGAAGGGCACAATTTCCGGTAAGGGTGTTATCAACAATCAGATGACAAACCTTATGTTCAAGATGCTTGAAAAGGAAGGCATTCCTACTCACCTTATTGAAGAAATTTCTGAAAGAGAAACTATTGTAAAAAAAGTTGAAATTGTTCCACTTGAAGTAATTATCAGAAACGTTGCTGCAGGAAGCTTTTCTAAGAAGCTTGGAGTTCCAGAAGGAACAGTATTGAAGCGTCCTACACTTGAATTCAGCTATAAAAATGATGATCTTGGCGATCCATTCATCAATGACTATTATGCACTTGGTCTTGGACTTGCAACAGAAGAAGAAATTGCTACTATCACAAAATATGCTTTTAAGGTGAATGACTTTATGGTTAAGTTCTTTAAAGGTCTTAACATTGATCTTATCGACTTCAAGATTGAATTTGGTAAGACAAGTGACGGAACCATAATTCTCGCTGATGAAATCTCACCTGATACATGCCGCTTCTGGGACAGCACAACACACGAAAAACTCGACAAGGACAGATTCCGCAGGGATATGGGTGGAGTTGAAGAGGCTTATCAGGAAATCATGAAGCGTCTTCGTGGAGAATAATACACAAAACCGCATTGACGGGTAATGAATCCATTACCCGTAATATTGTTTATTCCCAAAAATCTGGAGGTTTTTATGTTTGATAAATTAAAGGAAGAATGCGGCGTTT
>JAEWZG010000113.1 GCA_023395435.1 Bacillota bacterium | reverse complement strand
GCTTCAAACCGGAAATCTGACCTCTCATCTTTTCAGAAATAGCCAAACCAGCAGCATCGTCGCCAGCTTTGTTAATTCTGTAGCCTGATGAAAGTTTTTCAAGTGATTTAGCAACGTTAGAATTGTTTGTTGCCAATTGTCTGTGCGCGTTCATTGCACTAATATTGTGTTGAATAATCATAAAGTTACCTCCTGTAATTTTAAGGAGAAGTCCATTTCTCCTGTTTTTTAAATATCGGAGTTCCTATTAAAGCGGGCCCTCTTTATTAAGACCTCCGTGTTGTGAGCTTATTTTCTAAGCTTCTGTAAATTATATCGTCAAATAATAATATAACTTTAGCGTTTTTTGCATTAAAAGTAAAAAAAAATGAAAAATAAAACAGTTTATATGTTTAATTATAAGTAACGTTTATTTCAAAGTTAAATAGAATATAATAAATAAATATTTTTGGAGGAAATTATGATTTACATTACAGAACTTGAGAAAATCAAAGAAAAAAATGGCATAGAATCACTAAAATATCGTTTTGAAAAAGCACTTATAAAAAATTCTACAGAAGCTGTTACTCTTATTAATGATAAAGGTATAAGCTTTTCAACATTTTTTATTCTTATACCTATATTAAAGAAATATAATATATTCAATAAACTTAATCTTAGGAATAGGATCGCACAAAAGCTTTATGATGAGTGCTTTTCTACTTCAGTACCGAGGGTAACTTATACGAGAAGTAATGAAATATATGTACTTAAATGGATAATTAATAGTGCAGCTTATGATGATGGAATTGATGACAACTTTGATAAAATGGTTGATTATGCTTTTGCAAAGCTTCTTGATGAGAATAGTGAACCTCAGATAATAGAAAATGCAATAAATCTTGCTTATATGAGATATTTAAAGAATGAGTTCAATCATGATTTAATCTGGGCAATTTTCCGTACTGGTAACCCTGAGGCATTACGGATAGTTGCTAGGCATCTTGCATCTAACGATAATGAGGAGAAGAATTTTTCAAAAACACTTCTTGAAAATGCAATGGATGATGGTTTGGAAGATGAAGTTAATAGATCATCTGATGTTGATAATTGGATTGAAGAAAACAAGCCATATTTGAATTTTACGGGCAATGGTTATAACTATTCAGCCTCACCACGATTTTGTGAGATAGATACAAAATCAAAGTATATGGGTAAATGCAAAAAGGAATCAGGTTTCCCCATGAATATACCACAGTCTCAGATTGAGCTTGAAAATATAAGCAACTTTAAAAAGCTTGATTATAGGACTCAGGTTAAGCTTAGCAGATATTCGAAATTCCTTCATGATACTGATATAGAAAAATGGAAAAGGTGGCAAAAACATAGCCTTCAGAAACAAATTCAAATTGTTTATGGCATAAGGGAGGTTTAGTATGATAAGATTTTCTGAGACTCAGGGCGACGTTTCTGAACTTGTTAATAATTATCCCAAAAACGGAGTACAAATGCGTATTGTCAATATAATGGAACTTAGTAATATGCCATACTCATTTAAAAATATCAATGAAT
The DNA here is from genome assembly GCA_023395435.1 of Bacillota bacterium. Taxonomy (GTDB): domain Bacteria; phylum Bacillota; class Clostridia; order Oscillospirales; family Ruminococcaceae; genus SZUA-444. The sequence continues at coordinate 17,926 of JAEWZG010000113.1, read as the reverse complement.
TAAAATTTTTTATTGATATTAGAACACAGATAATAAACGCTGCATATGCTCTTGATAACAGTGGGCTTGATTTTGCAGTTTTCAGAGAAACCCGTTGTAATGAAGCATACTGGATAAGAGAAAAAAATGGTGGTTTTACATTAAAATACGGTGTTAAGCCGAGCAATGCAATATCAGATATTTTCAGGAACACAAGGAAGTATGCTACAGAATGTGCCACAGCAATGGAAATAGTTTATTATATGGCTTTGTTACAAGTTTTTCCGCGTGAGCTTTTTGACAGTTTATTTGATAGAATATATCTTATGAACTGGCATAATATTGATAGAAATTTAAAAGAAATAGGTATTATGAAAAAAATATACGATGGGCTACCAGGTGACAGAAGATACTTTAAAAATCCAGATGTTGATTTGATTGCTCCTGAATGGCAGGGGGAGAATGTTATTGATCTCGGTAACGGTACATACTATGGAAATGGGATCGGAATATATAGTTCTGATAAAATTATTAAATTCCTGAATGAAAACAGAAAACCAGGTTCAACAGTATCAGCTTATCTTATGGAAACAGCAGGAAATCCTGATTATAAAAAGCTATATAATATTCTTGAAAGATATCAGCTTCAGAACTCGTCTATTATAACATAAAAAAGCAGGAGCAATGCTCCTGCTTTTAATAGTTGTTATTTGCCAGGTCTTAAAAGGTCAACAGGGTCAATATACTTTCCGTTTTCCTTAATTTCAAGGTGGAGGTGTGAAGGAAGTGCTTTTTCAGATTCAGCTGTTTCGCCTATTGAACCGATAACTGTTCCTGCACTTACAGTATCGCCTTCCTTTACAGAAAGAGTTGTGTTAAGGTTACAGTATTTTGCAACAAGACCATTTCCGTGATCGATTGTAACAGTAGTACCAAGAAGCACATCATCATTAATAGATTTCACTGTACCATTTGAAATTGACTTGACAGGATCTCCGAGTGCTCCCTTAATGTCTGTACCATTATGAGTCTGCCATATCTTTGTTGTTTCAGAAAGAACAGGCTGCGGGTAAGAAAATGCTTTTACAATATCACCATTTACCGGCATAATGAGAAGCTGATTTTCTTTTGCGTTTACGTCGGTTGCAGTTTCTGATGTCTTATCCTTGTTTGTGTTGGCAAAGTCCCATTTTGATGATGCATCTGCTTTTGGAACGGTAATTGAAGGCGTCTTTCCCTTTATGTCATTAACAGTCTTCTTGTAGGATATGAATCCTACTGTCATTACAGCTACCAAGCACAAGCAAATCGCAATGTAAAAGCCTTTACCTGAAAAAACTTTCTTTACCTTTGAATTACTAAAATCAATTTTTTTCATAATACTCCATTTCTCCGACAGGGCTATTTGCGTATCCTTTTTCATGTCGGGGGAAAAAGGTAATATTTTTTAATGCCCTTTGGAGATATTTTTGACATATATTTGTAATTTATTCTTTATGTCAAATATTTTTAAAAAGATAGAACGATAAAACAAATTTAATCATATTATGAAATAGTAATTCAAGAAATAAAATGTCTTGTTATTATTTGAATTATGCCGAAAGTTCTGGCGTAATTATTTTTTGGGGGTTTGCCTTTATGGATAAAAAAGAAGTATTTCTTATTGCAGGAGGAGATCTCAGACAATCTTATCTTGCTAACATTATTGCAAAACAGGCTAAGGTTTATGCATTTGGCCTTGAAAAAAGCGTTCTTAATGAATCAATTACAATTCTTGATAATATCGATAATTTAAAAGAACAGGTTAAATATGTTGTCTTGCCATTGCCTGTGACAAATGATGGCGTAAATATCAATATGCCTTATTTAAATGAGAAAGTATCCCTGTATTCTTTAATCCCGCTCTTAAGTCATAATGCTGTTATATTTGGGGGCAAGGTGGGAAAGGAATCAGCTATTTTTACTTATAAAGGTTTTGAAGTAATTGATTATCTTGACAGAGAAGAATTAACTGTGCTTAACGCAGTACCTGTTGTGTTACCAAAATATATGAAAAACGGCACAGACATAAAATCTGTGCCGTTAATATTTTTTATTATACTCTTATTATTTCCTTTGAAACTTCTGCGTAATTCTTAAGGTCAAATTCAGCCTTAACACCAGAAACAGAAATGTTTTTTTTGCAGTTGAGGTCGATTCTTCCAAGTACCATTTTTGCATTTTCAAGTGTTGTGTTTGTGAGCATTATTATGTATTGTGAAACACTAAACCTAGCAAAAATATCACTTGCTCTTAAAGATGAACGTATTACATTCTCCAGACTCTTCATATAATTATTAAGTTTTGTGAGCGGTGGTATCTTGCCATTTAAATCAACCACTGACACAAGACAAACCTGAAGTGGATAACCGTTACGTTGTGACGCCCTTATTTCAAGCTGGAACTGTTGCTTGAATAGCTCATAGTCACACATGAAAGCACCAAAAATTCTTTCCTTCTCAATAAGATCCTCATGTATCTTTTCAAGACTAAATTCTAGATTGTTTTTAGTATTGCAGATTTTTTTATAGAGAGAAGAGAACTTACTTGAAAGGCTTACACCAAAGTTTGCATACAAGAATGATTCTGCATTTTTGTATTGTTCAATAGCTCCTTTACTATTTCCTGTTTCGTAAAGAGCATTAATAAGATTATAATAAAAGTTTTCTTCATATGGTGTAATAGCGAGGGCAGTATTGCAAAGTTCAACTATTGAAAAATAATCATCCTTTTTTGTATATAAATCAATAAGTATATTTACTATATTAATAAAGATAGAATTATAATAGGTTGACATTGGTACAACCCAGTATTCATCAGAATAGTTTGAAAGGAAGTTCCCTTTATATAATTCCAGCGCCTTTTTCCCATATGTAATTTTACTATCGTCAGAAATGCTGCTTTTTTTCAGAAGGTTATAATGTTCTTCAAAAATATCAATATCAAGGGAAACAGATATTTCATTATTCCAGAAGTACGAGCCGTTCGACGCTTTTATTAATATTGAAACATCAGGGTAGTCAAGCCTTGATAAGATAGTTCGTGTTCTTGAAAGAAGTGTTCTAAGAGCATTGATAGGGTTATCAGATTCGCCTTCCTTCCATAAAACTTCAAAAAGTTCAATCTGAGGAATAGCTTTTTTACGGAAGGCAATAAGATAAGCAAGAAGTAAAAAGGTTTTTCTTGAATGCTGGCTTTTTTCATCTATCATCTTATCTTTATAAGAAATTGAAAACTCGCCAAACATAGAAATATTCAGTGTCCCCATCATATGCCCTCCTTTCAATATTTACCACATTAATTATAATATATTTAATAAATTATTTCAATATTTTTTTACCTAATTTTTTAGTATATTTTAACAATAAATATTATATATAAGCTAAAAATAATTATTTAACCATATTTTTCTTTCAAAATTAAATTTATTAAATATATCTTACTGTTATTAAATTATATTTGCTACTATTTATAATTGAAAATACATAAGGTAAGTATTTAAATGTTAAATCAATTCTTTTATTCTTTAAAACTACTATTCTTTCTATTAAATTACTTAATAAATACTCATCAGGAATATTTTTGTTTATTTTCTCCTCTATTGAAAAAAAATAATTATCAATTTGTTCCTTTATATCGGACTTATTTGTTGCAGTATCTTTTTCTGATATTAGTTCTTTTTTGATAACATCTATCTCCTTTGAATACTTATCTTTTAAAAACAAATAATCTTCCATTGATATTACTTCTTCCATATAGTGTTCAAGTGCTGCTTTACATTTCTTCTGCAGTTTTCTAAGCTTTTTTTCTGTATTATTAATATTTGTTTTATTGGTGTTGAGACTTATGAGTTCAACATCTTTTTTTATTTGTGTCAGAAAATCAATATTCTTTATATAATAAGAAAAGACCATCCATACATTTCCTAAGAGAGCTCTATCACTAATTGATTTATTGCTGCAGCTCGTTTTTGCACCATTATTTTTAGCATTAAAGCAACGCCAACCCTTGTATACATATCCTTTTTTTGATTTACTTGAGGAACTTACATATCTGCATCCGCATTCGCCACAAAAGACCTTTCCACTGCACCAGTATCTTACCGAATGTCGTGAACTATCTGCTTTTTTAACTGATCTTTTATTCAGCTCAGCCTGTGCCATCTCAAAAACTTCTCGTGAAACAATTGGTTCGTGATGATTTTTAATAAGAAGCTTCTCTTCAAATTCATTATTATTAATTCTCTTGTGACTCAAAAAATCAGGTGTGCAGGTCTTTTTCTGTAATAAGTCACCACAGTACTTTTCGTTTCTTATCATTTTTAAAATGGCGTTACTGCTCCATTCATCAGCATATTTTGGCTTTACCCCTGACATATTCAGCTCACGTGCAATAGTGTATCCGCCTTTTTTTTCAAAAACAAACGCAGAGAAAATCATTCTGACTATCTCTGCTTCCTTTTCATTTATATTAAGTTTACCATTATTAAGTGTATACCCGTATAAGCCGTTTCCGAATACTACCCCTTGCTCCATTCGTCTTTTTTGTCCCCATTTTACACGTTCAGATGTCTTTCTGCTTTCCTCCTGAGCAATACTCGACATTATTGTGAGTCGAAGTTCACCGTCGTTGTCAAGTGTATTGATATTATCATTTATAAAAAGCACGCCAATACCGAGAGCCTTAAGCTCTCGGGTAAAAGTCAGCGTATCAACAGTATTTCGAGCAAATCTTGAAACCTCTTTTGTAATAATCAAGTCAATTTTTTTATCTTTTGCCATTGAAATCATTCTTAGGAATTCCTTTCGTTTTTTTGTTGAAGTTCCTGACAACCCCTCATCAGCAAAAACTTCAACAAGATCCCAGTTGATATTCTTTTGTATGTAATCCTTAAAATAAATCATCTGACTTTTTAATGAGTTTATCTGGTCATCATGATCAGTCGAAACTCTACAATAAACGGCAACTCTAGTTTTGTTCATAATAAATCACCCTGTAATATCTTCAAGCAATGAAAATAAATATGCAAGCTGTTCATCATTGATTAATCCAAGACAGTGCATTTCAAGATATATACCTCTTTTAATAGAGAAAATGAAGTTTGCCTTCTGGTCATCTGTTAATTCCGGTAAAGTAAATGAGTATGTCTGCTCTCTCAAGAATATCACCCCTATCAGAAAATATATATTAATGTTTAGGGTGTCCTTATTACTTATAACATTATTAAATAGTATAATTGTTTAAAATAGAAATGAATGGTAAAAATATTTCTTGGATAAAAAAATACCATGTAATTCATATGTAATGTTATATATATATAATGAGTTATAAGCTAATGATTTTTGAACTTTTAAGGTGATATTATGGATAAAAAATATGGACTTGAATTTAATAGTTGCAAATCTTGTTACATCATCATTGATTATTATAGAGATAACAATCCAGTAGGAAAAATTATAAGAAGTGATGATACGGGGCATGACTTTTTCAGTCTTTCATCTTTGCTGAATCTTATGATGGAAATTGTTGATCCTCAATTAACTGTTTCAGATAGAAGATTTATTGAAGATATTGATGCTCCTCGCTTTTGGGACGAAGATACCTATCATTATGATTTTGACTATAAAGAAAGCCGTGGTCATGTAGCCACTTTTAAAGTTTCGGTACTATTTACTCAGCGCAACAGCTGGCAGGGAATAATCAGATGGCTTGAAGCTGAACATGAGCTCTGCTTCAGAAGTGTATTGGAGTTAATAAAACTAATTGATAATGTTGCAAACTGCGACAAAAAAGTTAAACATTCAGTTTAATTCGATTTTATTTTGCGAAGAACATAAATTGATTTATTATCACACAAAACTTACCTTGCGTCTATATCAAAACTGTAAAGTTATGTAAGTTCTTGCAATAAAATAAATTATTTTTTTAGGAGGAAAATTATGAAGAAAAGTCTTTCAAAGAAGATTGTTTCATTAGTAACTGTATTTGCATTGGCAGTTGCTCTTTTGCCAACTGCATTAGTATCAGCAGATACAACACCGGTTACTGTTGAAAAGTCTTCAAAGTGGATTGATCTTAACAATCAGATCGCAGAAATCAGCATTAAGGTGAACGCAAAGAATCAGATTGTAACAGAAAAAACAGATATCGTATTTGCTATTGATGCTTCTACAACTATGATGATGGACGATATGGAAAATGCAAAAGCAGCTATTAGTAAGTTTACTGATTCTATCGCTTCAAATTCAAACACAAACGGAAAGGTAAGAATCGGTCTTGTAAAATACAACAATGAAGCAGAAACAATTCTTGGGCTGACAAGCAACTATACATCTGTTAAGAAGCAGCTTGACGGTGACTTGCAATGGTATAAGTTATTGTTTAATGCAACAAATATTCAGGCTGGAATCAAAAAAGCCGAAGATATGCTTAAGAACAGCACAGCAACAAACAAGTATATCATTGTTATTGGTGATGGTGAGCCAACAAAGAGCTATAAAGTAACAAAAGGTAATTTCGTCAACACGTCTTATCAATCCGATTGCGTATGGCATGACGGATTTTTAGGAATAGGCAGAAGATGGGAGCATAAGATAAAGGCTCAGGGAACATTTGTTGTTACTGAATGCAATTATAACAATATTGATGGTACAGGATTATCAAATACTATTTTATTCCCACAAGAATTTTCAAAAACAATTAATGGCAAATGCCAGCATGGTAATAACTGTTCTGATGACGTAGAATATAAAGTATCAAGTAACAATACAGCAACAATTTTTGAAGCTGATCTTGCAAAAAATGCAGGCATAAAGATGTTCTCAATTGGATATGGCGTCAACGGCGGAAATGCTGAAAACGTATTGAAAGGTATTGCAGATTCAGGATGCTACTTTAAGTCAAACAAGAACGGAACAGAAATTAACAATGCAGTTAATAATATTAAGAACAAAATTGTTAAGGAAGTTTCACAGGGCACAAATGCTTCTCTTAAAGAAGCTGCTTCTTCAATAAAAATTAACGGAGCACCTGTTAATTATGAAATCGTAGTTGGTTCGATTACAAAATCACAAGGTACAACTTCAGTTAGCGGAAATTCAATAAATTGGGCGATTGGCAATCTTCCAAACGGCTCAGCAACATTGACATACAGAGTTAAAATTACAACTCCATTGCCAACTGGTAACAATACAATAACACTTGGTAGTGCAAACCTTAACTATAAAAATATTTCAGGTGCAGCAGCAAGTGCTCCATCAGCAACAACTGGTGAACCACTTCAGTACAGTAAGCATACTGTTAAATTTGTTGGATATGAAGAAAATACAAACAGACAGCTTGTTGAAAAGGTATTAATGCAGGATGATTATTTCGAGGGTGAAACTGTTAATGCACCAGCATTGACTGAAACAGCAGGCTACACATTTGCTTGGCCAAAAACAAGCGTGACAGTTGCTGATGAAAATGAAACAGTTACTGCAGTTACTACAAAGAAATCATTTGATGTAAAATTCTTTGACTTTGCAAACAATCAGATTGGTGAAACACAGTCAATAAAGTATCTTGAAAGTGCAACTGCTCCAGCTGACCCAACAGCAGTCGACAAAGATTTCACAGCATGGGGAACAGAAGCTTGGACGTCTGTAACAGGAAACACTGATGTATATCCAAATGGGACAATAAAGAAATTCGCTGTTTCTTATGAAGTAAAAGATCTTGAAACTGGCGAAACAACACCAATTGATACAACAAATGATGTTGATTACAATACAGCATCTTCAACATTGACAGCTCCTGAATTCACACTTCCAGAAGGTTATGAGGTTGCTACAGATTGGACATTACCAGAAAACATTACTTCAGATATAACAGTAACAAAGACAATTCAGAAAAAGACATTTAAGGTCGAATTTAAGGATTATGACGGAAATATAATTGGTGATGCACAGGTTATTAAGTACGGTGATTCAGCTGTTGAACCTGCAAAACCTGTTGATGCTACGAAGACATTCACAAAGTGGTCTACAGAAGAATGGAAGGCAGTAAAATCTGACCTTACTGTAACAGCAGAATTCAATCCTGTAGTAGTAATTGATGATGACGATACTCCGCTTGTTAATATTCCTGATGATGATGTTCCAACAGCATCAAATCCAAAGACCGGAAATGAATACTTTACAGTTATTCTTATGCTAGTTGCATTTGCAGCAGCTACAACATCTTTGGTTATTAAGAAAAAAGCTCAGGTTAAATAATTGACGGAAAGTCCTGAACATTATGTTCGGGACTTTTTATCAAATTGTCAATATGTAACGTATATGTAATTATATAGATTTATAATAAAAGTATAGTTAGGTGTTTAAATATATTTATAAGGAGAATGTGTGAATGAAGAAAACAATATCGAGAATTGTCTCATTTGTGGTTGCAACAGCATTGGCAGTTTCGTTTTCAACAGCTGCACTTGCACAGGGAAGTCAGTCTGCAACTGTCACAAAAGCTATTGATCTCAAGGCAGCTACTGTTTCAAGAGTAGTAGGTCCATATGTAATGACATATAATAATGACACAAGATTACCAATGGGAAGTTTTGTACCGGATGATCCATCTTTTGATGCTTCAGAAGAATCGCCAGAATCACCAGAATCACCAGGATCATCAGAATTACCAGCACCACCATCACCACCAGAAGTAGATACAAGGCTAGATGGGAATGGAATGATAAAGACTATTCCAACAGTACTTGGTAATATTACTTTGTCAGATGACTGTGAAATGTTCAGTGCTTATTATTATAATTTTTTTGAATATGTATATAATACAAAATATTTTTCTAAGAAAGATACTTTGACATTGACAATGCCTGAAGGCGTAAAAGCATTTGGCTTCAGGGTAATAAGTGACTGTACTAACTCTGCTAAAATTACTGCAAAAACAGATGATGGTACTACTTTAATAACGAACTATAGGGAAGAAGGTCCTACAAATGATAATGATGTAGCAAATGGAATTGCTTTCTATAGTGAAACTTCAGATATTAAAAGTATTACAATATCATATGTTCAAGATGATTTCCGCGGATTTGTTCTTGGTGATATATATATTAACTCATTAGATATAAGAACATTATTTTCAAAAACTAATAAAACTGTAACGGGTGAAGATTTTGCAACTGTGGCTCTTAATTCAATAAACAAAAATGATCTCTTTATGAAACTTATTAAGGAGTATGCAATTCTTAAAGACATTAAATTAGTACAAAACGGAAATGCAGTTACAGAAGCTAAAAAAGCTGGCTCATACGACCTTGTACTGACAGTTAATAATCTTAATCAAATGGGATTGTATACGATGTTTGACGAATTAAATAATGTTATTGAACCAATATCTCCAGATGTTGCGATAAATAAAGTTGAGCTACCTCCAGAAGATGCGATAAATAAAGTCAAGATCCCTTCTGGTGCTACGGTAAATAAAATTCAGTTTGATCAGAATTATAGATTAGCCATAGATAATCAAGGTTTTGACAAAATATCTGAATATGTTAATAATATGATTAAAGAAGAAGGTTATAGTGATATAGTTCTTACAACTTCAACTATTGTAATAAAGGATTTTATAAAACTTAATGAAAAAGTTGAAGTAATTCCTGACGAAGATACTCCGCTTGCTCCTGTTGATAACCCAAAAACAGGTGCAACAACATTAGCGGTAACACTCATGTTTGTTGCTGTTGCATCTGTAATAACAACAGTTGTATTAAAGAAAAAATCAAAGTAATTTAAATATTGAAAACGCTCCGTAATTAATACGGAGCGTTTTGTCATTTTACGAATACAGTACCTACAAGCGAGGGTGCAATTCAGATTGCTATGGAAGAACTTTCAACAACTATCTATGGGCTGAATGTTCTTATAACAGGTTTTGGTCGCATTACAAAGGTAATGATAAAAGCATTGAAAGGCCTTGGCGCAAAAGTAACAATTACAGCAAGAAAATATTCAGATCTTGCGTGGGCTGAGATATACGGCTGCAGAGCAATACATATAAGTGAGCTCGACAGCTGTCTTTCTGATTTTGATATAGTGTATAATACGGTTCCGGCAGTAATTCTAGATGATAAGCGTCTTTCCGCATTAAAGGATAACTGCCTTGTAATAGATCTTGCCTCAAAGCCGGGTGGGGTCGATTTTGATACGGCAAGGCGTCTTGGAATTAAAACTATCTGGGCATTGTCACTCCCTGGAAAGGTTGCACCAATAACTTCTGGAGAAATAATAGCAGGAACAATCTGCAATATTCTTTCAGAGAGAGGTGAAAACTGATGTCATTAGAAAATTTGAATATAGGATTTGCAATGTGCGGTTCATTCTGTACATTTAATAAAGCTTTTGTTGCTGCCAAAGAGCTTGTTTCTCTTGGCGCAAATGTTATCCCGATAATGTCCTTTAATGCAAAAAATATTTCGTCAAGATTTGGCACATCAGAGGAGAATACAAAAATTCTTGAGGAGATATGTAATAAAAAAGTAATTTCAACCATAGAAGATTCTGAGCCTATTGGTCCAAAGAAACTGCTTGATGCACTTGTTGTAGCTCCTTGTACAGGTAATACTCTTGCAAAGCTTGCTATTGGCATAACAGATACCCCTGTAACTATGGCGGTTAAATCTCATATAAGAAATATGCGTCCTGTAATAATAGCTATTTCAACAAATGATGCTCTTGCTAATTCTGCTAAAAACATAGGAACATTGATGAATTATAAGAATTATTATTTTGTTCCTTATAAGCAGGATGACAGTGAGGCAAAGCCTAATTCACTTGTCGCAAAATATGAACTTATACCAGATACTATACTTTCTGCACTTACTGGCAAGCAGATTCAGCCTTTATTGTAATAAAAAAATAGTTATTATTATACCCACATAGTACGACAAATATAAATATTAAATGCTATGCATAAAAATATATTAGTAAATTTGTGTAATTTTATTAATTAAAATACTATACAAATTGTCTATTTTGTTGTATAATTAGAAAAACAAGAGAGGTGAGGAAGATGGATTATATTATCACGATTGGAAGACAATATGGCAGTGGCGGACGTGAAATCGGGAAAAAAGTTGCGGAGGCTTTGAATATTCCTTTTTATGATAAGGATTTGATTGCGCTTGCGGCAAAACAAAGTGGAATAAGTGAAGATTTATTCTATCAGAATGATGAAACACAGCCAGGAAGTTTTATTTATTCACTTGTAATGGGAACATATCCGTTGGTGGAGGGTAACACGATATATCCAAATCTTCCGATGAATCATAAGGTATTTCTCGCACAGTTTGATGCAATAAAGGAAATTGCTAATAAAGGATCTTGTGTTATTGTAGGAAGATGTGCAGATTATGTATTGCATGAAAATAAAAATGTTATAAATGTCTTTATATCAGCAGATAATGATTTCCGTATCAAAAGAATATCTGAAACCGAAGGTAACAATGTTAAAAAAGTTGAGGATTATATTAAAAAAGTTGATAAGAAAAGATCAAACCACTATAAGTACTATACAAACAGAAAATGGGGCGATGCTACAAACTATGATCTTTGTATCAACAGCAGTAAGCTTGGCGTTGATAAATCAGCAGAGCTGATTATTAATTATGTGAATATAAAAGAAGCCAAATAAATTATAAAAAGGAAGCAACGTGGGTTGCTTCCTTTTTATACTAATTTCCTTGTAATAAATAAAACGAGCAGTTCAACTGCTCGTTTGTTGTATTATTTGATTTGTTCGAGTGCCAGCTTGATATCAGCAATGATATCATCGACATTTTCAAGTCCGACAGAGAATCTTATAAGACCGGCATTAATTCCGCATGCTACAAGCTGTTCATCGGTAAGCTGACGGTGGGTTGCACTTGCTGGGTGAAGAACACAGGTTCTTATATCAGCAACGTGTACAACTTTTGAAGCAAGCTTCAAGCCGTCCATAAACTTAACAGCAGCTTCTCGTCCACCCTTTATAACAAATGAAATTACGCCACTTGCTCCATCTGGAAGATATTTTGCAACAAGATCTTTCTGTGGGCTGTCCTTAAGACCAGGATACTTGACACTTTCAATCTTATCAGAAGTGCAAAGGAACTTGGCAACCTCAGTTGCGTTATCGCAGTATTGCTTCATTCTGAGTGGTAATGTTTCAAGCCCAAGATTTAAAAGGAATGCTGAATGAGCAGCAGGATAGCATCCTAAATCCCTCATCAGCTGCATTCTTGCCTTTATGATATAAGCAAGTTTGCCGAAATCTTTTGTATAAACAACCCCATGATAGCTGTCATCTGGTGTAGTGAATTCGGGAAAATTTCCATTTGTCCAATCAAAGTTACCACTGTCAACAATAACTCCACCAACTTGAAGTGCATGACCGTCCATATATTTTGTTGTTGAGTGAATTACAATGTCAGCGCCCCATTCAAAAGGTCTGCAAAGGATTGGTGTGGCAAATGTATTGTCAACAATCAAAGGAACATTATTCTTATGTGCAAATTTTGCAAATTTCTCAATATCAAAAACAGTTAAAGCCGGATTCGCAATAGTTTCACCGAATACAGCCTTAGTGTTTGGCTTAAAAGCTTTCTGAAGATCTTCATCAGAAGCATCTGGGTCAACAAAAATGCATTCAATACCGAATCTTTTTAATGTAACAGCAAAAAGATTTACTGTTCCACCATAGATTGTTGATGCAGAGATAAAACTGTCTCCTGCTTTACATATATTAAGGATTGAAAGAAGTGACGCAGCCTGTCCGCTTGAAGTTGCCATTGCACCAACTCCGCCTTCAAGTGCAGCAATTTTCTTTTCAACAGCATCAACCGTAGGGTTAGCAAAACGTGAGTACATGAATTCAGTTGGCATATCAAAAAGTGCCGCAATATGTTCAGTTGAGTCAAAGCAGTACGTTGTGCTTTGTACTATAGGTACAACACGTGGTTCACCATTTTGGGGGGTGTAACCTTCGTGAAGGCATTGTGTTTCAATCTTCATGTGAATCCTCTTCTCCTTGAATTAATTGCTAGAATTATATCATATTAATTTTATAGTGTCAAATATGCACTTACTATTTTTTAAAAAAGTATTACTAAAGCGATAAGATATTAATTATACGAAATAAATTAACAATTTAATAATAATTGCACATACTTATTATGGTAAAATTAAAACTATAAATTTGTAAAACAAAGGGTGATTGTGTTGGATCAACTTGGTATAAGCAAGCTCGACCTGAAACGTCAGAATCGAATGCAAATTCTGAAAATAATTAAGCAAAAAGGCCCTACTTCAAGAATTGATATTGCGAACACTTTAGAATTGACAAGAGCTGCAGTTACAATCATTACAAATGAAATGATCGATCAGGGAGTAATTGTTGAAAAAGGTGAATTTAAACAAACAACTGAAAGAGCTCACAGAGGAAGAAAAAAGATTCTTCTTGATATTAACCACAACTATAAATTTGCTGTAGGTATTATTGTAGAAAAAAATTACGTAGGTATAGGATTATCAACACTTGCTGGTGAAGTACTAGACAAGCGTAATATGTCAATTAATGACGCTTCTACATTTAAGGATATTTTACGATTTATAGAAAAATCCTTAGGTGAAATAATGGATTATAACTGTTTGAAAACAGATGCAATTCTTGGAATCGGTGTCGGAGTTTATCCAACTATGTATGAAAAAATGCATATTATAGTTGACAATAAATCAACAGTTTTTACCGGACTCAAAGAAGCTTTTGAGAGCTTTACTCATTTACCAGTTGTTGTTGATAATTATATTAAAGGTGCCGCAATGGCAAACATAGATTTTCTTAAGGAAAAGGACCCAAACCGCCATAACATTGCATTCTTATCTTATGGTGAAACCTTTAATTTTGTTGTAACAAATCTATATGATCCGATAGTATCTTATGATAACAGAACAAACTTTGTTGATAAAATGATAATCAATCCGTATTCGGAGTATGATAATGGTTCAGGGATACGTCGCGGTTGTGTAAAATACGAAATAACACCATCTGCTATTATTAAAAAGCTTTCAAAGGTATTTGGCAAGGATGACACACCTTATCTTTATAAGCTTTGCAATGGTGATATAAATAAGGTTACACGTTCAATGATGTTTGATGCATTGCAAAATGGCGATGATAATCTAATGAAAACGTATACAGATGCTGTTGCGCTTACTGCAGTTCTCGTTAACAATCTTGTATTTTCAACAAACCCACAGAAGTTCGTAATGCACGATTTTAAGTTCAACACAAAGGAATTTACATATTTTAAAAACACTCTTGAGGGTATAGCTGGCGGAGAAATTTCTAAAATGATTGATCTTAGTATTATTGAAGATAAGAACAGGTTCCTCGCTGGTTCTGCAATAGCTATTCGTGAATTATTTTTCTTAAAGGGTGGCTTTAACACAACAGTTGGATAAGATAAAACCGTTTTGACTTTCGCCAAAACGGTTTTTGTTTTATCTATTATTAAGATATTCTGAGTAAATATCTCCCTTGCTGAAATCTGAAATTTTTGCAATTTCCTTGCAGGCATCAGCAACACGCATCCCCTTATCAACAAGTTCCTGAACTTTTAGCACAGCACTGTCAAGAGTAAGATTTTCTTCACTATCGTCTGAAGTTGTTCCCTCAATAACAAGCACAAATTCGCCTTTCGGCGTATTTTCAGTGTAATGTTCAACAGCTTTACACAGGGTTGTCCTAAGCACAGTTTCATGGATTTTCGTCAGCTCACGGCATAAAGAGATTTTTCTGTCACCGAAATAGGTGAGCATATCTTTTAGTGTTGAAAGAAGCTTGTGCGGAGCTTCGTAGAAAATCAGAGTATTTGTCGAATTGGCAACAGAAGCAAGATGTTCAAAACGACTGCGCTTTGTTGTTGACAAAAACCCCTCAAATGAAAATCTTGAGGTGTTGAGTCCGCTTATTGCAAGAGCAGATATTACCGCACTCGGACCAGGAACAACGAGTACAGGGATATTATTTTCATTGCAGGATTTCACAAGGTCTTCGCCAGGGTCGGAGATGCAAGGCATTCCAGCATCAGTAATGACCGCACAATTTTCCCCAGCGAGAAGTTTTGAAATTATATGCTCACCGCTTGATTTTGCGTTATGCTCATAATAACTCACAAGCGGTTTTTTTATTTCAAAATGATTGAGGAGTTTTGCTGAAACTCTTGTATCCTCACAGGCGACAAAGTCAACTTCTTTCAATATTTCAATAGCTCTGAAGGTCATGTCTGAAAGGTTGCCGATAGGGGTTCCCACAACATAAAGCTTTCCGCTCATTATTCCACAACCTTTCCATAAATATTTAAAAGCTCATTTGAAAATCCATATTCACCTTGAGTATAAAGCTGCGGTTCAACCTTCATATAAGTCTTTGAACCTTTTTTTCCTTCGATAAGGAATAGCCAGGGCGCAGTGTCAGGGTTTTTGCTGACAAATCTTAATCTTTTTGGCTCAATATCATATTTCTTCATAGCAGTGATTACATCACCAAGTCTTTCAGGACGATTACAGATGCAGAGTCTTCCACCAAATTTTAAAAGCCTTGAAGCACTTTTACAAACATCCTCTATGTTGCACAAAACCTCATGCCTTGCTATTGTAATAGCGTCAAGTTCATTTTTTGCGCCTGTATTATTTATCTTATATGGTGGGTTGCAGGTGACAACATCAAGCGTTCTGTCTGGTGCATTTACCCAAAGTTCTTTAAGATCAGCACATATTGGCTCAACATTATCAAGCTTTGATTTTTCAACCGACATTTCAAGCTGTTCAATGGCTTGTGCTTGTATATCAACAGCAATAATATGCTTTGGGTTAAAGTTCTTTTTCATAAGTAAAGCTATAATACCACTACCAGTGCAAAGATCACACACAAGGTCTTTCTTTCTTGGCGAAGCAAAATCAGCAAGAAGAAAAGCATCGGTTCCGAAACGATGCTCGTCACTTATGCATATTTCAATAGTGTCACTAAGCTTTTCGAATGTATAATTAGGCACAGCTTATCCTCCGTTTAAGGTTTAATTACTAATGTGGTCATTCCATTATTAAGACTAAGAATTCTCTTGACAAGTCGCGGGTGGGAGAATTCTCGCCTGACAAAATTCAAAAGAGCAGTTCCACCGTGACAGCCGTGAATAACATCAATTTCATGGGTTGCTTTGTCGCATTTTGTAAGAAGACTTGTAAGTTCTCTTTTCGCCTCCGCTACAGTCATTCCGTGAACATCAACCTCAAGATTATGACCGAATTTTTTAACTGTCATGGTTACTCCACTCCATTTCTGATCTTATGACTTTTTCAGCAAGATCCTCAACCTCTGTAAAGGTTGATAGCTTGCCACATTCATTCCTAAAGCTTGCTGCGTTGTGTAATCCTTTTATATACCATGCAACATGACTTCTTGCTTCTTTCATTCCCATTCGCTCACCCTTGTTATCAACAATCATTTCAACATGATGAAGCATAATCTTCATCTTTTCTTTTAGTGTCGGCTCGGGAACAATTTTGCCTGAATTGTAATACTCGTAAATCTGTTTAAATATCCAAGGCCGTCCATAGCTACCACGCCCTATCATTACAAGGTCACAGCCTGTCTGTTCATACATTCTTACGCAATCCTCGACACAAGCAACATCACCATTCCCGATGACGGGAATACTCACAGCCTCTTTAACCTGTCTTATAATATCCCAGTCGGCTTTTCCACTGTACATTTGTGTTTTTGTTCGTCCGTGAACAGCTACCGCCGATGCACCGCTGTCCTCAAGCATTTTTGCAAACTCAACAGCATTTATATTGTCAAAATCCCAACCAGCACGGATTTTTACTGTAACAGGCACATCTGATACTGAAACCACAGCCTTGACAATTTCTGACGCGAGCTTTGGATTTTTCATCAAAGCACTGCCACTACCATTACCTGCAACTTTAGGTACAGGGCAACCCATATTAATATCTATTATACAAGGCGTATATTTCTTCAATAATTCGACAGCTTGTTTCATAAATTCAGGTTCTTCGCCAAAAAGTTGCAAAGCCATTGGGCGTTCAAAATCTGTTACTGTGCAAAGCTCGTTTGTCTTTCTGTCACTATAACATAATCCCTTTGCAGAAATCATTTCACTTACAAGATAACTTGCATGAAATTCCTTGCAAAGTGTTCTGTATGCTCTGTCAGCTACTGAAGCCATGGGAGCAAGACAGGCTGTCTGTTCTATTTCAACATTACCGATTTTTATTGTTTTCATTATAAATCTCCAGAGTTTTTTAACATTAATAAGTTTACCATAAAATCTGAAAAAAATATAGGGTTTTCCACTAAAATGTGATATAATAGAATGTAACGGAAGACAATCTATGTTAACTATATAGATAGTAAATAATAAAAAGTTCGGAGTATGAATGGAAATTTAATTTCTAATTTTCTAATGCGAAGGGTTGTGGGGCGATCGCAAAGCCACCACATTAGATATGATAAATGTTTATGTTACTTTCTGTCTTGATACAGAAAGTAACCAAGAAATCAAGAAAAATCCTCAGACAAGCGAACCGCTACGCTCTCGCGACTCGGATTTTTCCTTGTCAGGCTATTATTATATTGAACACGAGCGACAAAATTACCTTGTAATAGATGGACAAATGATATATTTTGTGTCGGTAATTTTGTGAACGCTCTTTTTAAACAAAAAGATTTTAAAATAAAGGAGAATTATATGAAACTGCTTGCAATTGACGGTAACAGTATAATGAACAGAGCCTTCTACGGAATAAAAATGCTTTCTAATTCCAAAGGCTTTTTCACAAATGCCATAACAGGCTTTATG
>JAEWZG010000029.1 GCA_023395435.1 Bacillota bacterium | reverse complement strand
TGTATCTAAAATATTATAAACTATTTTTACTGCTCTGTCTACGCCGAAACAAAAGCCTGCAGATTTAGCTGTGTATATTTTACAGTTTGTTAACATCTGTTTCAACCAACTCCGTAATAGATTCCATAATTTTAAGCTTTAGAATTTTCAGTTCACTTGGAGACTGCGAAGTAATCTGCAATTCATCAGGAGATATCTTTTTTCCAAACCTAATAATAAGTTTACTTCTGAATTTCAGCTTGCTTCCCTTAAATGAAATTCCGACAGGAATAACAGGGACCTGCGCTTTTGCCGCAATTAGTGCAACACCTGTTTTGCCTTTTCCTACCCTACCATCTTTTGAACGTGTTCCTTCTGGAAAAATAACTAGATTATATCCCTTATTAAGTCTTTTTATCGATTCATCAATAACAGACATGTCACCGGCTCCCCTTACAACAGGAAAAGCACCAAAAGTTTTTATTAAAGCTGTAAAAGCAAAGTTCTTTTTAAATAGCTCTTCTTTTGCCATATATGCAAATGGGACTCTTGTCGGAAAAGAAATTAATACGGGATCTTCATAACATCTATGGTTACTTGCAAAAATATATCCACCGTCTTTTGGAATGTTCTCTTTACCCTCAATTTTAAGATTAAATCGAATATGATAAATTAGATTAATTAGTGGTCTTAATATCTGATAAAAGAACATTCTTACGGGATTTACTTTTTTCTTTTTATTAGTATTATCAATTTTTTCTTTTATAGTTAAGTAAATTTTTTCTACTGATTGCTCAAGAGTAAGTAATGAAGTATCAATAAGTATAGCATCATCAGCTTGCTTTAATGGAGCAATTTTTCTGTGTGAATCATTATAATCACGTTCATTAATATCATTGAGAACTTCTTCATATGTCACTTCTGTTCCTTTTTCAATTAATTCTGCATAACGTCTTTTTGCTCTTTCATCAGCAGAAGCAGTGAGGAAAATCTTTACATCAGCTTTTGGAAGAACAACAGTTCCTATATCTCTTCCGTCCATAATAATATTATTCTTATCAGCTATATCACGCTGAAGATTAAATAAAAATTCTCTTACCGCAGGAATAGCAGACACCTTTGATGCACCCATTGATACCTCAGGTGTTCTAATATTATCTGAAACATCTTTATTATTTAAAAAGATATGCTGCGCTCCGTCAATATGCTTTAATTCAATATTTATTTCAGGTAATAATGAAATTACATCGTCCTGTGTATTTATATCTTTGCCATTGTTGATTGTATAAAGTGCTATTGACCTATATAAAGCACCTGTATCAATATAAATATAGCCTAATTCTTTAGCAACTGCCTTTGCTATTGTGCTTTTTCCTGCACCTGAAGGTCCGTCTAATGCTATGTTAATACCCATTTTATCCTCCTAAATATTAATTGCAGCAGTATATGCTGTTGAAAATGCAATCTGAAGATTATACCCACCTGTATAAGCGTCTACATCAAGAACTTCACCAATAAAATATAATCCGCTGACTATTTTCGATTCCATAGTCTTCGGTGAAATCTCTTTTACGTTAACGCCACCACTGGTTATTATTGCTTCTTCAACAGGTCTGAAAGATTTTACTGTCAAAGGAAAACACTTTACAAGCTTCCCAAAGTCTAATCTTTGTTGTTTTGTAATCTGATTTACCTTTGTATAAGGTTTAATATCAGATAATTCGATTATAACCGGTATCATTTTTGTTGGTAAAAGCTTTCCTAATATATTAGAGAAATCTTTATTAGGAAATGACTGAAAATCACGCTGTAATCTTATATCAAGCTGTTGTTCTGAAAGTCCCGGCTTCAAGTCAATCTCAAATGTATATCTGTCCTCTTCCATTTTTCTTATATGTGAACTTGCACTCAATACAAGTGGACCTGAAACACCAAAATGAGTAAAAAGCATTTCACCAAGCTCGGAGTATATTACCTTGTTCTCTTTTTTATCTCTTAATGTTAGTGTTACATTTTTTAGTGAAAGCCCCATCATTTCAGCGCAGTATTTTTCTTTGGCGACAATTGGCACTAAGGAAGGATTTATATTTGTAACAGTGTGTCCAGCCTGTTTTGCAAATTTATATCCATCACCAGTTGAACCAGTACCAGGATATGATTTACCACCTGTTGCTATAATTACAGAATCAGAATAGAAATCACCGTTATTAGTTTTAACGCCCTTTACGGTATCATCCTCAATGATAAGTTCATTTACATCAAAGAACTTAATATGAACTTTTAGCTTTTTCACTTCATTTTCAAGTGCATCTACAATTTCAGCAGCTGAATCACTTTCAGGGAAAACTCTGTTTCCTCTTTCTGTTTTTAACTTCACACCTAATTCTTCAAAAAAATTCATTGTATCATATGAAGAAAAATTATTCAGCGCACTAAACATAAATCGTGAATTAACTGGAATGTTCTTTAATATCTCATTATTATCTGAATTATTAGTAACATTACATCTTCCTTTGCCAGTAATAAGAAGCTTCTTACCTACTTTATTTGAATGCTCCAATAGAAGAACAGATTTACCGTTTCTTGCTACGATAATTGAAGCAAAAAGACCAGAAGCACCAGCGCCGATAATTATTGTATTATAGTGCATTAATTATCTTTCTCCTCAATTTTTTCATATACCTGGTATTCTTCCCATATACCTTCAAGCTTTTCAAATGTTTTTGACACACTTTCAGTATTTCTTATGCTTAGTGCAACAATAAGCGCATTTATTAGGCTCAATGGTGCGACTAGTGAATCCACAAACGATACCATATCGCTTTGTGCAATAAGAACATTATCAGCATATTGTGCAAGTGGTGATGACTTACTGTCGGTTATTGCAATTACTTTTGCATTGTTTGAAGAAGCATATTTAAAAGCAAGAACTGTCTGTTTTGAATAACGTGGGAAGCTAATTCCTATCATTACGTCATTATCATCAATTCTCATAATCTGTTCAAACATTTCACTGCGACTTGTAGTGTGAACAAGTTTTACGCTTGGGAAAATAAGATTGAAATAATATGACAAAAAACGTGCAAGAGCAGATGCACTTCGTGAACCAATAATGTAAATTGTTCTCGCATTTGCTATTATTTTGGTTGCTTCATTAAAATCTTCCCTTGAAGTTTGTTCAAGAGTCTTTCTAATTCTTTCAATATCAAAATTTAATACTTTTTCAAGAACATCTTCATTACCAAGCTGATCACTTGTAACTTCTATTCTCTGAACAGCAGTAAGCTTGTTCTTTAAAATCTCCTGCATTGCTTTTTGGAGGCTTGGATAACCATCGAATCCAATTTCAGTAGCAAAACGTACGACTGTTGATTCACTGACGCCAACAGTTATACCAAGCTTTGATGCAGTCATATAAGCAGCCTTATTATAATGTTGAAGAATATAGTTCGCAATTAATTTATGCCCTTTTGATAACTTTGGAATTATATCATTAATTTTTTTAAAAAGATCAGTATGCATTATTCATCACTCCAATATTTTATTCCCACAAGATTTCCTGAAGTTTTTTTATTTCTTCAAATTTGCTATTAGTTTTTTCTTTATTAATTATAAAGATATTTTCAAATTTTTCAATAATATCCCCTTCTTTTGCATCTGGCGGGATTAAATCTTTATTTATATTTATTTTTGCCCCCATGCCATCAATGCATACTGCAAATTCACCTTCAAATCTATCAATTGTAAGCAATATATCACTCTTTTCCAAATTTATATTTCATGCCTGAATTATCTGACTCAAATACTATATCAAACAATAAATCTGTTCTGAAAATATTACTTGTATAAACACTTAGTCTTTTTATTACATTATCTGACGGGTGCGTAAAGCTATTATCGTTTCCACATGAAATAATGCAAAATTGAGGGTTAACAGCTTTTAAAAACTCATCAGTTGACGAAGAATTACTACCATGATGCGCAACTTTAAGTACATCTGCTTTAAGGTCATATTTATTTTTAAGAAGTTCTTTTTCAGAGGCTTTCTCAATATCACCTGTAAATAAAAACTTTGCGTCCTTGTAAGATACCATAGTAACAATAGAAGAATTATTTAAATTTTCAGAATTATATGTCGGAACATAAAATGTTAATTCAGCATTATTGACTTTGAGTTTTTGTTCTGTAACAGGATTTATGATGTTAAATTTATTTTGAGATATTATTTTATTTATATTGTAGTAATCAACATCATTAGGTACTTTGTCTTTATTAATGTTTAACATATAGATTGTATCAATATCAATATCCTGAGAGATTTTTTCAAGTCCACCAACGTGGTCAGAGTGTGGATGAGAAATTATCATATAATTAATCTTATCCACATTCTGTGACTTAAGATACTTAATGACCTTTCTGCTGTATACTAAATCACCTGTATCTATAAGAATATTTATATCACCGCATTTAATTAAAGAACAATCCCCTTGCCCAACATCAATAAAATGTACAGAAAATTCAGATTTTACTTGCGATTTATTATTCAATCCTGTAGCACAGAACATTCTGTCAAAAACACTTTCATTTATAGCATACAAAATGCAGAGTAAAAAAATAATTATAACAAAAAAAATGTTTGCTATTGATGATAATTTTATTTTTGTTTTGATCCTTTTGGTTTTCTGTTTTTCTCCCATTTTAAATTTCTAACCTTCTGTCCCTGTTGATTCTGTCGATGCTTTAATGCATAGTCCTTATCAGGTGCAACAAGACATTTGTTGTCATTTCCTATAAGGTCAGTTCTATTGGCTCTAATTAACGCCTCAATTACCTTTTTTTGATTCTGCGGAATGAAATACTGTAACAATGCACGTTGTAATGTCTTTTCCTGAGGATTCTTTGCAACATAAACAGACTCCATAGTATAAGGGTCTAATTCGGTATAATACATACAGGTTGAAATAGTTCCTGGCGTCGGGTAAAAATCTTGAACCTGTTCAGGACGCATTTTGTTCTGTTTCAGAAAAACTGCTACTTCAACAGCTTCCTTCATTGTGCTTCCCGGATGAGAGGACATAAGATATGGAACTAAATATTGTTCTTTTCCTATCTGTTTTGTGGTAGAATAAAATTTATCAGAAAACTTCTTATATGCTTCAATATGTGGTTTGCCCATCTTATCAAGAACAGTAGCACTACAATGCTCAGGTGCTACCTTAAGTTGACCACTAACGTGATGTTCAATAAGCTCTCTCATAAATTCATCATTCTTATCCTCATTAAGATAATCATATCTAATTCCTGAGCGAATGAATACTTTTTTTATGCCTTTAATGCGTCTTAATTTTCTTAATATACTAAGATATTCTGAATGATCAACAACAAGTGCCTTGCAAGGCTCAGGGGCAAGACATTTCTTCCCCTTACACATGCCGAGTTCAATCTGTTTTTTACAAGATGGCTGTCTGAAGTTTGCAGTAGGACCACCAACATCGTGAATATATCCTTTAAAATGCTCATTATGAGTCATTTCTTCTGCTTCTTTTAAAATGGAAGCTTCACTTCTTGTTGTAATACGTCTTCCCTGATGAAGAGCAATAGAACAAAAGTTGCAATATCCAAAACAACCACGGTTGTGGATTATTGAAAATTCTACTTCTTCAATAGCTGGGACACCACCCATTTTCTCATACATAGGATGATAAGTTCTTTTATATGGCAAACCGTATACAACATCCATTTCTTCCTGTGTGAGACTGATTGCTGGTGGATTCTGTACAAGCATTTTATCGTTATGGCGCTGTATTATTATTTTTCCATAAACTTCATCCTGTTGGTCATATTGCTGTCTGCAAGCCTTTGCATAAAGTTCCTTGCTTTCACACACCTGCTTATATGACGGGCATTCAACTGCACCATAAGGAGTATTGACAGGTTCAGTTAGATAAGCTGTGCCTCTGACATCAGTAATCGACTTTATATCATCGCCATTTTTCAAGCGAGTGGCAATATCAACAATAGAACGCTCACCCATTCCAAACATCAGTAAATCTGCTTTTGAGTCAACAAGTATTGACGGAAGAACTTTATCTTCCCAATAATCATAGTGTGCAAATCGTCTTAATGAGGCTTCAAGTCCACCAATAAGTACTGGAATTTCAGGATGAAGCTTTTTAAGGCAATTACAATAAACCGTTACTGCTCTGTCTGGGCGTTTTCCCCCTTGGTTTCCTGGTGTATAAGCATCATTTGTTCTTCTTTTCTTTGCTACAGTATAATGAGCAACCATTGAATCGATGTTACCAGCAGTAACAAGATATGCAAGCTTTGGTACACCAAGCTTTTCAAAGTCCTTTGTACCATGCCAGTCGGGTTGCGATATTATTCCAACAGTAAAACCTTTATCTTCGAGCACTCTTGATATTATAGCAACACCAAAACTTGGGTGGTCAACATAAGCATCGCCTGTTATATAAACAAAATCAAGTTGTTCTATTCCTGCATCATCCATATCTTTTTTTGATACGGGTAAAAATTCATTCATTAAATTCTCCATTAATTATTCTCTAGACATCTGTGATTCATACCATTGTTCTTTTGTCATAAGTACTGCTCTTGGTTTTGCACCGTCAGGTGGGCCGATAATTCCCATTTGTTCAAGCTCATCCATTATTCTTGCAGCTCTTGCATAACCGAGCTTTAATCGTCTTTGTAAGTATGATGTTGAGGCCTGACCAGCATCTACTATAACTTCAATTGCTTTTTCAATCATTTCATCTGAGCTATCTATTGAACCACCGCCTGCAGCTTCACCTTTTTGAACAGGGGCGTTCTTTTCAATTTCCTGAATAATTGTTTCATCATATTCAGGTTTAATTTCATTTTTAATAAATGCTACAACACTTTCCACTTCCTTATCAGATACAAAGCAACCTTGAATACGGGTTGGCTTTGGTGCACCATAAGCTGAATAAAGCATATCACCACGACCAAGAAGCTTTTCAGCACCTGCTCCATCTAGTATAGTTCTAGAATCGACCTGTGATGATACAGCAAAAGCAATTCTCGTCGGGATATTAGCTTTAATTACACCAGTAATTATATCAACAGAAGGGCGTTGTGTTGCTATTACAAGATGCATACCAGCGGCACGTGCAAGCTGAGCAATACGACATATAGCCTCTTCAACTTCTTTTGCTGCAACCATCATTAAGTCAGCAAGCTCATCAATAATAATAACAATCTGTGGCAATGGATCAATACCCTCAGTATTCTTAGCCATTTCATTAAAACCAGTAAGATTTCTTACATTATAATCTGAAAAAAGCTTATATCTCTTCTGCATTTCAGTAACAGCCCACGACAAAGCACCAGCGGCTTTTCTAGAGTCAGTAACAACAGGAATAAGTAGATGTGGTATTCCGTTGTAAACTTCAAGTTCAACCATTTTAGGGTCAATCATCAAAAGCCTTACATCATCTGGTGATGATTTATAAAGCAAGCTGATGATAAGCGAATTTATACATACTGATTTACCTGAACCTGTTGCACCAGCAATAAGAACATGAGGCATTTTTGCAATATCAGCAAAAATTACTTCACCTGTAATATCTTTTCCGAGTGCAAAAGCAATATTACTTTTTGCTTCAGTAAATTCTTTTGTTTCGAGCATTTCACGCATTGTTATAATATCAACTTCATTATTAGGAACTTCAATTCCAACAGCAGCTTTACCGGGTATAGGTGCTTCAATTCTTATACTTTTTGCTGCAAGGCTCATTTTAATATCATCTGTTAAGTTTGTAATGCGACTTACCTTTACACCCGCGGCAGGCTGAAGCTCATAACGTGTAACACTTGGTCCACGGTTAATATCAACAATTCTTGTCTGAACGCCAAAGCTTTTTAAAGTATTTATAAGGACTTCCGAATTCTGTTTTAATTCTGATTGTGTATTACTGTTTACATTACTTGCAACAGGTGGATTAAGCAATGAAAACGGTGGGCATTTATACATATTAATAGAATTATCTTTTTGATAAAGACAGGTCTGCCCATCTGTCTCAACATAAATGTTGTTTTTGTCTGATGATGGAGTGTCAGTTGAAACAGCCTTTTGAATAATCTGCTGAAGCTCTGGATTATCAGTTTTCTTTGCTGTTTCCTTTAGCTTTTCCTTTGTTATTTTTGGCGCTTTTACAGGATGTATCGGGAGAATATCCTGTTCATTCTCAATTGGTGACGTATCAGCCTTTACTTTATCGGGCTTATCTGAATCGAGATACTTTGCTATGTCTACATTAAGATTCTTTTTATCCTCTTGATTTGCAGATCTTTCTTCATTTGCCGTTTTTATCACTTTATAGCTTTTTGTGAATGGCGCTACAAGGAATTTAAACATACTTATCAGTGAAATGTTTGTAAGTAGCATTATAAAAGTGAAAGTAAGAATTATAATTATTATAGATGCTCCTACCCTATTAAACAACGCAAGCAATGGCCAGCCAAGAACAGCACTGAAAAGTCCGCCACCTTTTAGATTTGTGCCATTATTATAAAGATTTTTAAGTTTATTAATAAATTCAGTGCCATCAATTTTCCCAACAAAAATCACCTGAACGATTGCACTGAAGAGCAATATGAGTATAAAACCCTGAATAATTTTCGCTGTGACTGCGTTTGGGGACTTATCAAGTGCCATCATAATTGCAGCATATATCATTATAGGTGCAACAAGAAATACTGATACCCCGAACATACCAAGAAAGCCATTATGTATAGTCTTCCATAATGCACTTCCCTGAACAAAAGTCAGCATAGCAACAAGAACGCCAAAAGAAAATATAATAACCGACCAAAATTGATTATTAAATTTTTTAGAACTCTGCTTAGTCTTCTTTTTTGTTGCAGCCATTTTACGTCCTCCTAAAATGATTTTAAAAGTCTAATCCTTTAAATTACATTTACTAGTATCTACCTTAAACTGAAATACAATATTACAATTACACCAAGAATTATTCTATACCATCCAAACGCCTTAAAATCATGCTTTTTAATATAATTCATAAGGAATTTAATAACAAATACCGAAACAATAAATGCTGTAATCATAGCTGTGAGGAGAATTGATAATTCAAATGCAGAAAAATCAAAACCGAATTTAACGATTTTCAAAAGACTTGCTCCGAGCATAACAGGAACAGCAAGGAAGAAAGTGAATTCAGCTGCTACTGTTCTTGAAACACCAATTAATAAAGCGCCTACAATTGTTGCACCAGAACGTGATGTTCCTGGGAAAACTGCCGCAATAAGTTGAAATATACCGATTAACAATGCTGTCATATATGTAATTTCTGCTATTGTATTAATTCTTGCTTTTTTATTCTCATTATAGTACTCTACAGCTATAAATAAAATACCGAATAAGATAAGCATTATGGAAACAACTTTGTAATTATAGAATACCTTATCAATTTTCTCATCAAACAGTACTCCAATAATTCCAGCAGGAACACATGCAACAAGAACCTTGAACCACATTACGAATATATTTTTCTTGATAACAATGTTGTTCATATACATAATGTCTTTATTTTTTCTTGATTGTACAAAAAGCTTTGTTTTTTTACTGTTATCTGTTTTTGGTTTGGTTACATATCCGAACGGCCAAAGCTTTTTCCAAAAGAAAACAACTACTGCAAGAATTGAACCAAACTGTATCACAACCCTGAACATATTCATAAAATCTTCTGGAACATTCATCGGCATGATTTTTTCAAGCAGAATCATATGCCCTGTGCTACTTATAGGTAACCACTCGGTAATGCCTTGTACTATACCAAAAACAACGGCTTTAAGTATTTCAATTATGTCCATAAATCTCCAACTTTCTTTATTTAAAATTTGAATATGGCATATATTCATTTTTCAGGTATAGATATGGATCTGTAGAATGAAGCCTTACGACTTGTTTTTCACCATTATATTCCCTGAATTCAACCTGACCACCCAAAATATTATCATATTGGGTGGGTAAAACATTTTGTTCACTTGCAAATATATCATTCATATCAATTATTGTGTGTAAAATCATTTTTCTACCTCTTCATATTGCTTTGGTGATTCTTCAATCATCTTATAAAGACATTCAATAGCATCACTAAGCCCACCAAGCTCATCAATCAAGCCTTCTTCAACAGCCTGATCACCATCAAGAACAGATCCAACATCCATTACAAGCTCGCCTGTTTTCATCATTAACTGTCTGAAGCGGTCAGCTGAAATATTACTGTTGGTTGATACAAACCGAACAATTCTTTCCTGCATTTTATCAAAATAAGATAATGTCTGTGGGACTCCTAATACAGTTCCATTCATACGGACAGGATGAATCGTCATAGTTGCCGAAGGAACTATAAAAGATTTCTTAGCACAGACAGCAAGAGGAACTCCAATTGAATGGCCGCCTCCGACAACAATTGAAACAGTAGGAGTTTTCATTCCAGCAATAAGCTCTGCAATAGCAAGTCCAGCTTCAACATCACCACCGACAGTATTAAGAATTATTACAAGACCTTCAATTGTTCTGTCTTGCTCAATAGCGACAAGAGCGGGGATTATATGCTCATATTTTGTTGTCTTGTTCTGTGGTGGAAGAATATAATGCCCTTCAATTTGCCCAATTACACTGAAACAATGAATTAGATGTTTAGCATTTTTCGGTTCAACTTGACCAAATTTTTCAATCTGTTCAATTTGAGATTCCTCATTACCATTATCTTTATTACTTGAATCGTTGTTATTGTTATCATTATTATCGTTATTTGTGTCCTGATCATCATTTTCATTATTTATTATTTTATTATCTTTTATCATTTTAAACTCCAATAATTTTTTTTATTATTGTAAAATAAAATAATGAAAATATACATTTGCAATCTAAGTATTGATAAAAATTCATACTATTTAATTATACCATTTATATGTTCAATGTCAATTAAAATAATAAAAAATTCCACAAATTGTAAAGATTAAAAATTTAAAAGATAGTGAAATTCTTGACAAACTATATATAAATGTTATAAAATAATAATTATATTAAATTATTGAAAGGACTATAATAATGGGATTAACACTTACCGAAAAAATTATAAAAAATCATCTCGTTGATGGCGAAATGATAAAAGGTACGGAAATTGGAATAAGAATCGATCAGACTCTTACTCAGGATGCAACTGGTACAATGGCTTATCTTGAATTTGAAGCTATGGGTGTACCACGTGTAAAGACTGAAAGATCTGTAGCATACATTGATCATAACACATTACAAAGTGGCTTTGAAAATGCCGACGACCACCGTTTCATTGGATCAATAGCTAAGAAACATGGTATTTACTTCTCGAGACCAGGTAACGGTATATGTCATCAGGTCCATCTTGAGAGATTTGGTATACCAGGAAAAACACTAATTGGTTCAGATAGTCATACACCTACCGGTGGTGGAATTGGTATGCTTGCTATTGGTGCTGGTGGACTTGATGTTGCTGTTGCCATGGGCGGCGGAGCATATTATATTACCTGCCCTAAAGTAGTGAAAGTAAACCTTACTGGAAAGCTTCAGCCTTGGGTTGCGGCAAAAGATGTAATTCTTGAAGTTTTAAAAATTATGTCTGTTAAGGGTGGCGTAGGAAAAGTTATTGAGTACTGTGGCGAAGGCTTAAAAACACTTTCTGTTCCTGAAAGAGCAACAATCACTAATATGGGTGCTGAGCTTGGTGCTACTTCATCAGTCTTCCCTTCTGATGAAATAACCAGGGAATTCTTAAAAGCTCAGGATCGTGAAGATGTTTGGACTGCTTTATCTGCTGATGCTGATGCAGTTTATGATGAAGAAATTAATATTGATTTAAGTAAGATTGTTCCTATGGCTGCTTGTCCACATATGCCTGATAATGTAAAAACTGTTGCTGAAATTGGTAATATAAAAGTTGATCAGGTATGTATTGGCTCATGCACAAACTCTTCATTAGTTGATTTATTAAAGGTTGCACACATCCTAAAAGGAAAAACAGTTCATCCAGACGTTTCATTGTCGATTGCTCCTGGTTCAAAACAGGTTTTCAATATGCTTGCTGAAAATGGTGCGTTATCTATTCTTATTTCTGCAGGTGCAAGAATTCTTGAATGTGCTTGTGGACCTTGTATTGGTATGGGACAATCCCCAAATTCAAAAGGTATCTCATTAAGAACATTTAACAGAAACTTTGAAGGACGTTCAGGCACAAAGGATGGACAGATTTATCTTGTTTCTCCTGAAATGGCTGCAGCTTCTGCTCTGACAGGTGTATTAACAGACCCAAGAACACTTGGTGATATGCCAGAATTTAAAATTCCAGAAGTATTCACAATCAATGATAATATGATTGAACTTCCTGCTTCTGAAGCTGAGATGGATAAGGTTGAAATACTCAGAGGTCCAAACATCAAGCCTTTCCCTGTTACAACCCCACTTGATGAGAGCATCGATGCAAAATGCTCATTGAAGGTTGAAGATAATATAACAACAGACCATATTATGCCTGCTGGTGCTAAAATTCTTCCACTTCGTTCAAATATACCTGCAATTTCAAATCACTGCTTTACAGTTTGTGATGAGGAATTCCCTGCTCGTGCAAAAGAATTTGGAAAAAGCATTATTGTCGGTGGTGCAAACTACGGACAGGGCTCATCAAGAGAACACGCTGCACTTGCTCCATTATACCTTGGTGTAAAAGCTGTTCTTGTTAAATCATTTGCAAGAATTCACAGAGCGAACCTTATAAATGCTGGAATTCTTCCGTTGACTTTTGCTAATGAGGATGATTATGAACTCATTTCACTTGGTGATGAACTTATGTTAGCTGATATCAGGAAACAGATTGAAGATGGAAATACAGAAGTTACACTTATAAATAAGACAAATGGTAAGTCAATAACTGTTAAGTGCGAATTATCTGGTCGCGCGAAGGATATTATTCTTGCTGGTGGTCTTCTCAATTACACTAAAGAACAGGTAAAATAAAATCATTAACTGAGTGGTAATTTATGACCGATAACAAAAAGTATTTATCAGCAAACATACTCAAGTATATTGCAATAGTTGCAATGACAATTGACCATATTGCTTGGAATTTTGTAGATAAAATGTCTCCTTTAGGACAATGTATGCATATAATTGGTCGTTTAACATTACCTATTATGAGTTTCTTTATAGCTGAGGGATATTATAAGACAAGCAATATAATGAAATATATTTCAAGACTTAGTATTTTTGCTGTTATATCCGCGTTTGCATATGGTTTTTGTAGCTACGGTTTTGATATTTTAAAGTATAATAACTTTGGTGTAATCTACACCTTGTTGCTTGGACTTATTGCTATTAATAAATGGAATACAGATTTCAAATTAATATTTAAGTATGCGATTATTATAGCATTATGTCTTATATCTTTATTTGGAGATTGGCCTATATTCGGAATTTTATACTGTCTAACATTCGCCATATATCATAATAATTTTTCTTCACAATGCAAAGCGTTTACAATTATTTCAATATTTATGGTTGCAGGTGCTACATTTGCAAATGTATTTAAAGGCTTATCACCACTCAGAGAGCTATATCAGTTTGGAGTTATTCTTGCTCTTCCTCTTCTTTATTTTTATAATGGAAAAAGAGGAAAAGGTGGAAACTTCAATAAATGGATATTTTATATTTACTATCCCCTTCACTTAGTAATAATCGGGATTATTAAATATTATTTAATTTAATTCAGGAGGTTTATATGGCAGATAAAATTAAAATGTCTACCCCACTTGTTGAGATGGACGGAGATGAAATGACACGTATCATCTGGAAGATGATTAAGGATATTCTTTTGACACCTTATATTGAGTTGAACACTGAATATTATGATCTTGGTCTTGAAAACAGAGAGAAAACAAAAGATCAGGTTACTATTGATTCAGCAGAAGCAACAAAGAAATATGGTGTTGCTGTAAAATGCGCAACCATTACACCAAACGCGCAAAGAGTTGAAGAGTATAACCTGTCAGAAATGTGGAAATCCCCTAATGGTACAATTCGTGCTATCCTTGATGGTACAGTTTTTAGGGCTCCTATCGTTGTTAAAGGAATAAGTCCATTTATTCCAACATGGAAAAAACCAATAACAATCGCACGTCACGCTTACGGTGATATCTATAAGAATACTGAAATTAGAGTTTCAGAAGGTTCAAAAGCGGAACTAATTGTTACTGATAAAGACGGAAATGAAACTCGTGAACTTATCCATAATTTCAAAGATACTGACGGCATAATTCAAGGTGTCCACAATACAGATAAAAGTATTGCAAGTTTTGCAAAAGCTTGCTTTAATTATGCACTTGATGTAAAACAGGATATTTGGTTTGCTTCAAAAGATACAATTTCTAAGAAATATGATCATAGATTCAAGGATATATTCCAGGAAATATTTGATAAGGAATATAAGGATAAGTTTGATGCAATTGGAATTGAATACTTCTATACACTTATTGATGATGCTGTTGCTCGTGTAATCCGTTCAGAAGGCGGTTATATTTGGGC
Source organism: Bacillota bacterium (assembly GCA_023395435.1). GTDB lineage: Bacteria > Bacillota > Clostridia > Oscillospirales > Ruminococcaceae > SZUA-444. The sequence goes on along the minus strand of JAEWZG010000029.1, from coordinate 11,052 downwards.
TTGTAAAAACTATGATGGTGATGTTATGTCCGACATGGTCGCTACTGCTTTCGGAAGCCTTGGTATGATGAAGTCTGTGCTTGTATCACCGGATGGAGTTTATGAGTATGAAGCTGCTCACGGAACTGTTACACGTCATTACTATAAGCACTTAAAGGGCGAAAGAACATCAACAAACTCTGTTGCTACACTTTTTGCATGGACAGGTGCGTTGAAAAAACGTGGTGAACTGGATAATAACGCTGACCTTATGGAATTTGCGGACAAACTTGAACAGGCTACAATCAATACAATTGAAGATGGAGTTATGACTGGTGACCTTGTTGCTCTTTCAACACTTGAAAATAAAATAAATGCCTCAACTGAAGAATTCCTTTTAGCTATTAATGAAAGATTAGCTAAGCTTTTATAATTTACAATATTGGTAGGAGGATGACATATGTCAAAACATAGCTCTATATCGACATCTGTTATTAAGAGATTACCTCGTTATTACAGATTTCTTGGTGAATTACTGACTCAAAACATTGTACGTATTTCATCGCGAGAACTTTCTGAGAAAATGAATATTACTGCTTCACAGATAAGACAAGACCTCAACTGTTTTGGTGGTTTTGGGCAGCAAGGCTATGGATATAATGTTGAAGATCTCCACAATGAAATCGGAAAAATTCTTGGTATCGATAAAAGCTTTAAAACTATCCTCATTGGGGCCGGTAACCTTGGTAAAGCTATTGCTACACATATTAACTTTTCAACAAGAGGATGCGAATTGATTGGTATTTTTGATACGAGTACTGATTTAATCGGAAAAACTGTTTCTGACATAAAAATAAACGCCATTGCAGAAATAAAAGATTTCTGCAATGAAAAACATCCTGACATAGCAATTCTGTGTATTCCAAAATCTGCTTCGCAAAGTGTTGCAGATGAACTTGTAAACCTTGGCGTTCACGCTTTCTGGAATTTCAGTCACTACGATCTTAGAATTGACTATGAAGATGTTGTTGTAGAAAATGTTCATCTAGGTGACAGCTTACTTACACTTACCTATCGTGTAAATAATCTTGATATATAAGAAAAGCTCCATAAGATTATCTTATGGAGCTTTTTAAACATTCTATTCGTAATCAACTACGTCAATCCATTTCATAAGCAAGTCTTTTTCAGCTGGGTTATTCAGTGTTAATTGAGCTGCAGCAACTATTGGTAACCAATCCTGAACATATTTCTTTTTTGTTCCACTCTTTTTGCAAAAAACATCAAGATATTTTTCTGATGCTTCCGGGAAGTCAAGACACAACATTAGATATGTCTTACCAACGTCAGCACTAGCATTACCTTGTCTTGCTGCTACCCAGTCAACAATATAGTAACCTTTATCATTAATGATTATATTCTTTGGCGTGAAGTTACTGTGGCAAAGCTTAATATGCTTTGGCATACTTTCAAGTCTTGTCAATAAATCATACTTTTCAACTTCATCAATGCTGTCAAGACTCTTGATCATTCTTGCCATTTTATCTTTTAACTTACTAAGCAATGGCATATGCATTGAATGAATCCTTAACTGAATATCAACCATAAGATTTATATATTCATCCATCTTATCAGGATTTTCCACCATCAAATCATGAAGTGTATTACCTTCAATATGATCCATTGTAATTGCCCATTTACCATCAATCTTTGAAACTTCATGAATTACTGGAATAGGTAGCCCAGTTGTTTCAACTCTCGAATGAGTTAAAGCTTCATATAATGCTGCAGTTTTTGGTTGATCTTCATTAAATACTTTAATTACATAATCGCCGTCTCTATAGACATCAACTGAATCACCATGTGCAATTAATTTTTTGTTACTCATAATTTATTCCTCCTGCCTTGGTTTATTTATGTTTAAATTATACTACTGTTATACAATTTTGTCTATAGTTTTTAGTAAATAAAGCTAAATATTTTCGTAATTTAAGATGATAATATAATATGTAGTTACATTAGTATTTATGAATCTAATACATCAGATAATAACAATTATCCATTATGTAAAATATTTATTTATTCTTTTGTGTAATTTGAACACAAAATAGATAGAAAAACAGATAAACATTGTAGTTTTAAAAGATTGACATTTATTTAACAATCATATATAATGATAATAGCGATAAACTAACAAATACTATGAATAGAAATTTTACAGGGGGATATAATTATGGCTAAAAATATTGAGAATAATGTCAACAGAACAGTCCTTGTTGACAATATTGATGCTTTGATTGCAAAGATGAATGAAATCAAGGAAGCGCAGAAAATATTTGCAACTTACACACAAGAACAAGTAGATAAAATTTTCTATGCTGCTTCAATCGCTGCTAACAAACAGAGAATTCCTTTAGCAAAAATGGCCGTTGAAGAAACTGGTATGGGTATTGTAGAAGATAAGGTAATTAAAAATCATTATGCTTCTGAGTACATTTATAATGCTTACAAGAATACAAAAACCTGTGGAATTATTGAAGAAGATAAAGCTTTTGGCATCCAGAAAATTGCTGAACCAATAGGTCTTATTGCTGCTGTTATTCCAACAACAAACCCAACATCAACCGCAATATTCAAATCACTTATTGCACTTAAAACAAGAAATGGTATTATATTCTCCCCTCATCCAAGAGCAAAAAATTGTACAATAGAAGCCGCAAAGATTGTTCTTGAGGCTGCTGTTGCTGCAGGAGCTCCAAAGGGTATCATTGGATGGATTGATGTTCCTTCACTTGAACTTACAAACCAGGTAATGAAGAATGCTGATATTATCCTTGCAACAGGTGGTCCTGGAATGGTAAAGGCAGCATATTCATCAGGTAAGCCAGCACTTGGTGTAGGTGCAGGAAACACACCGGTAATTATTGACGAAACTGCTGATGTTCTTCTTGCGGTAAGCTCAGTAATCAACTCAAAAACATTTGATAACGGTATGATCTGTGCTTCAGAACAATCAGTTATCATTGACAAAAAGATATATGATAAGGTTAAGAAGGAATTTGCTTACAGAGGCTGTTATATTCTTAACGCTGATGAAACAGAAAAAGTCAGAAAGACAATTCTTATAAACGGTTCATTGAATGCAAAGATTGTTGGTCAGAGTGCCTTTAAGATTGCACAGCTTGCTGGTGTTGAAGTTCCTGAAAAAGCTAAGATTCTTATCGGAGAAGTCTCTTCTGTTGACCTTGAAGAAGAATTTGCGCACGAAAAGCTCTCCCCTGTTCTTGCTATGTACAAATCTGAAAACTTTGATGATGCTATTAAGAAGGCTGAACAGCTTGTTGCTGATGGCGGATACGGACATACTTCATCGCTATATATCAATACGACAACTGAAAAAGATAAGATTTTTAAATTTACAGCTGCAATGAAAACTTGCCGTATCGTAATTAACACACCTTCTTCACATGGTGGTATAGGTGATTTATTCAACTTCAAGCTTGCGCCATCACTTACACTCGGTTGTGGTTCTTGGGGAGGCAACTCTGTTTCAGAAAACGTAGGGGTTAAACATCTATTGAATATTAAGACAGTTGCTGAGAGGAGAGAAAATATGCTTTGGTTCCGTGCTCCAGAAAAGGTTTACCTAAAGAAAGGCTGTATGCCAGTTGCTCTTGACGAAATTAAGAATGTATTAGGTAAGAAAAGAGCATTTATCGTAACAGACTCATTCCTTTTCAAGAACGGATATACTAAAGGCATTACTGATAAGCTCGATGAAATGGGAGTATCATACACAGTATTCTCTGATGTTCAGCCTGACCCAACACTTGCTAATGCTAAATCTGGTGCAAAAGCTATGGAAGCATTTGAGCCTGACTGCATTATCGCACTTGGTGGCGGTTCAGCAATGGACGCTGGCAAGATTATGTGGGTAATGTATGAACATCCTGAAGTTGACTTTATGGATATGGCTATGCGTTTTATGGATATAAGAAAGAGAATTTACACATTCCCTAAGATGGGCGAAAAAGCATACTTTATCGCTATTCCAACATCATCAGGTACTGGTTCAGAAGTAACTCCATTCGCAGTTATTACTGATGAAAAAACCGGTGTTAAATACCCTCTTGCTGATTATGAACTTCTTCCTAAGATGGCTATTATTGATACAGATAACATGATGAGCCAGCCTAAGGGACTAACTTCTGCTTCTGGTATCGACGCATTGACTCACTCACTTGAAGCTTATGCTTCTATGCTTGCTACTGACTATACAGATGGTCTTGCTTTAAAAGCTATAAAGAATATCTTCACATATCTCCCAAGAGCTTATGAAAATGGTTCTACAGATATACAGGCTCGTGAAAAGATGGCTGACGCTTCGACAATGGCAGGTATGGCATTTGCTAATGCATTCCTCGGAGTATGTCACTCAATGGCCCATAAGCTCGGTGCGTTCTTCCATTTACCACACGGTGTTGCTAATGCTCTTCTCATTAATGAAGTTATGAGATTTAATGCTGATGATTGTCCAGTTAAGATGGGAACATTTTCACAGTACCAGTATCCACATACACTTGAAAGATACTGCGAATGTGCTGACTTTATTGGGATCAAGGGCAAGACAAACGAAGAAAAGTTTGAAAACTTCCTCACTGCTATTCAAGATCTAAAAGAAAAAGTAGGAATTAAAAAGTCAATTTCTGAATATGGTATTGACGAAAAAGAATTTCTTGAAAAACTCGATGCAATGGTTGAACAAGCATTTGATGACCAGTGTACTGGTGCAAACCCAAGATATCCATTAATGAGTGAAATGAAACAAATGTACCTCAACGCTTACTATGGCAAATAATTCATAATAAACAATTATAAACAAAAAGCTTCCACCCTTGTGGGGGCTTTTTGTTATATACTTTACATTGCTTAAAACATGGAAAAATAGTATAATATAAAGAAGAATAAATAAAAGGATACTAAAATGACTAAAAATCTAACTGAAGGCAATCCAATGAAGGTTCTCTTCTTTTTTGCTTTGCCTATGCTTCTTGGAAACGTTTTTCAACAATTATATAATATGGCTGACTCTATTATTGTAGGAAGATTTGTAGGATCTGATGCTCTTGCTGCTGTTGGTGGAACCTACCCTGTCTTCTTTCTTACAATAGCATTTGCAACAGGTGCAAGTACTGGATGCTCAATAGTAATTTCTCATGCATTTGGTGCTGGTGATACAAAAAAAGTCAATAAGGCAATATGCACTGCAGTAATTTTGGTTACTACATTAGGTGCAGTGATGATGATAGTAAGCCTAACATTGCTTAAACCATTACTTACCCTACTTCGAACTGATAAAGGTGTTTTTGATGCATCATGCTCTTATCTAAGAATTGTTTTCTTCGGATGTATTTTTATATATATTTATAATTGTCTTACTGCTATTTTTAACGCTTTAGGTGATTCAAAGACACCTTTAAAGTTTCTAGCAATATCAACCATATTAAATATTGGTCTAGATTTATTGTTTGTTGTTAAGTTTAAACTTGGATCAGATGGAGCGGGTTGGGCAACTTTAATTGCTCAGGCTTTAGCAACAATAGGACTTTCAATTTATTTTATATATAAATTTTCTTATCTGAGAAATCAAAAAAGATCGGATTTTTTTGATAAGAAAATTGCAAAAGATATGATTATTTATGCAATTCCTTCAATTATTCAGCAATCAATAGTTTCGGTTGGGATGATGACAGTACAGGGACTTGTCAATTCATATGGAAAGGATTTTGTTGCAGGTTATTCAGCTTCAACAAAGATTGATTCAATTGCTAGTATGCCAATGCTTAATGTTTCTATAGCATTATCTACATTCACTGCACAGAATATTGGAGCTAGAAAAGTGGATAGAGTTAAAAAAGGTTATACTTCATCATTAAAACTCATCCTTATTTTTTCAATGATTAGCACCACCCTAATGGTATTATTCGGAAGATATTTTATTGGATTTTTCGTTGATTCTGATATAAGCAAGAAAGTAATTCAATTTGGTAATGATTACTTTAAAATTGTAAGTCCTTTTTACTTATTAATTGGATTTATGTTTTGTACAAATGGTGTGCACCGTGGTCTAGGCAATATGAAAGTATTTATGACAGCGACACTGACGAATTTTACAGCTAGAGTAGTATTTGCATATTTACTTAAAGGTTCACTTGGTTATCACTCGATTTTCTGGGCATTGCCTATTAGCTGGTTAATTGGTGGTTTAATATCATTTGTGTTTTTTAGGTTTTGGAACTGGGAAAAGAAATATATAAATCAAGAATATAAAAACCCTGCAGGATATTAATCTTGCAGGGTTTATTATTGCTAATTTAACTTATATTTTTGAGTGTAAAAAGCTGTGGAATGTTCAAACTGCTCCGATGAACCATTATGGAGTGCGTCAATATATTCATGCTTGTTAAGCGTTTCTTTAGTTGACTCCTTCACAATAATATAAACAGCTATATTTGAACAATGATCTGAAATTCTCTCTAAATTTGTAAGAATGTCCAAGAAGAATACACCGGCATCAATCGCACACTTGCCTTTTTTAAATCTTTGAATATGCTTTGACTTAAGTTCATCAACAAGATTATCAATTACCTCTTCAAGTGGCTCAATCTTAAGAATAGTATTCTTATCATTTGTTTCTGAAGCCTTTAATGAAAGCTCGATAATTTCGTCAACGGCATTGCAAATTATATTAAACTCATCCATAGCTTTCTTTGAAAAACTTACTTGCTTGTTATACATATCATCACAGGTTTCCATAATATTAATCGTATAGTCACCTATTCTCTCATACTCTGACAATAGATGCAATAATGCTGTTACACTTCTACCTTCGGCATCAGTAAGCTCAAGTTCGCTTATTTGTAACAGATAGTTATTCAATTTGTCCTCAAATCTGTCGATTGTACTCTCATATTTTTTTATTCTCTCAATAGTTTTAGTATCATATTTTTCATATAATGTACGCATTTCTCTAAAATTTAGTTGAGCAAATTTACCCATTTGGATAACTGTATTTGAAGCTTGTTGAATTGCGAGTGAAGGAGATTTAAAAAATCTTTCGTCAAGTGGATTTGATTCTTCATATGAAACTCCGTCATCTTTGGATTTTGAATTTTTAATTGTCCATGTTGCTAGTTTTTCAAGTACACGCCAGAACGGAATAAATCCTAATGTAACAATAACATTGAAAATAGTATGGAAATCAGCAATTCCACCTTTATTAATAGGCTTATCCCAGAAACTGAAACCAATTGTATATTGAATTGCATAAACACCAATAAGAAAAAATATTGTTCCGATTATATTAAAATACAAATGAACCATCGCTGCTCTTTTTGCATTTTTATTAGCACCGATACTTGACATAATAGATGTAACACAAGTACCAATATTCTGTCCCATTATTATTGGAAAGGCAGAAGAACATGTTATTGCTCCTGTTGAGCTTAAAGCCTGTAATATACCAACAGATGCAGATGAACTTTGAATTAAGGCAGTTACTATTGTTCCAACAAGAATGCCAAGTATAGGATTTGACAGGCTTGCGAATATTTCTTTAAATGCTGGAACATCTTTCAGACCACTTACTGCAGCCTCCATGGCAAACATTCCATTAAACAATACTCCAAAGCCTAATAGAATTTCACCGAGAGTCTTTACCTGTTTACGTTTTGCTATCATATATAGAAGAATACCGACAATAGCAATTAGTGGAGCAAGTGTTGAAGGCTTTAGAATCTTAAGAAAAATACCTACATTTTGATTTGCCTCTAAATCCCCAAGTCTTAATAATTGTCCAGTAACAGTTGTACCGATATTTGCACCCATTATTACGCCAACAGCAGGTCCAAGTTTTAATATACCTGCATTAACAAGTCCTACAACAATAACTGTTGTAGCTGAAGAACTTTGAACTGCAGCAGTTACAAGCGCTCCAAGCAAAACGCCTTTAAAGATATTATTAGTTAGTTTTTCAAGGACTTTCTCCATTCGTCCGCTTGAGAGCTTCTCAAGGCCAGAGCCAAGTACACTCATACCAAAAAGAAAAAGAGCAAGTCCACCTGCAAGACTGATTACATTAAAAATATCCATATATTCTCCTAAATGTACAATATATTATTTTTTTCTCATACTATTTAATTATATCATACTTTTCTAATAAAAACATATAATATGCTTAAATTATATCAATATAAATTGAATTTGGAGTTTTATAAAAAAATTTTCAAATTATTATATTATTTTTTATTAAAAGTATAAAAAATATTAGCTTCAAAGAAGCTAATATTTATCAAACTATTTACTTGCTATATTAATTCTGTTAAGAGCTCTCTTTAACTTTAAAGTTGCTACATCAAGTTCTGTATCACTTTTACATATTTTAATTTTTTCTCTTGCAGCTTCTTCAGCTCGTTTTGCTCTTTCTATGTCAATTTCATCTGCCCATTCTATAGTATTAACTATAATTGTAACAAGATTATCACCGACACTTATTGCTCCAGAACTAATTGCAGCAACTCTAAATGTGCCATCTTCCTGTTTAATTTTTAATGGACCAGCAATAAGGTTTGCAACATACTTAGCATGATGAGCTAATATACCGACATTACCTTCTGTTGTTTTGACAATAATCTGCTCTGTTTCACCATCAAAAAATACTTTATCAGGTGCTACTATTTTTAGCCTGAATGGTGTCATATTATTGATCCTTTCAAGAATTGTTAATCAGAACTTTTTGCTTTTTCAACTGCTTCATCAATAGTTCCAACAAATAAGAAAGCTGACTCAGGAAGATCATCATGCTTGCCTTCAATTATCTCCTTAAATCCACGAATAGTTTCTTTTATAGGAACATATTTGCCTTGCATTCCCGTAAACTGCTCAGCAACAGTAAAAGGCTGTGATAAAAATCTTTGAATTTTTCTTGCTCTCGATACAATCAGCTTATCTTCATCAGAAAGCTCATCCATACCCATAATAGCAATAATATCCTGAAGTTCCTTATATCTTTGAAGAATTGACTGAACATTTCTTGCAACCTGATAATGCTCATTTCCTACAATTTCAGGTGAAAGAATACGTGAGTCAGATTCAAGTGGATCAACGGCAGGATAGATACCAAGTGAAGCTATGTTTCTTGATAAAACTGTTGTTGCGTCAAGATGAGCAAATGTTGTAGCAGGAGCTGGGTCTGTAAGGTCATCAGCAGGAACATATACAGCCTGAACAGATGTAATCGATCCACTTCTTGTTGAAGTAATTCTTTCTTGCAAAGCACCCATTTCTGTAGCAAGTGTAGGCTGATATCCAACAGCAGAAGGCATACGGCCAAGCAAAGCTGAAACTTCTGAACCAGCCTGTGTAAAACGGAAAATATTATCAATAAACAAAAGAACGTCCTGATGTTCCTGATCTCTGAAGTATTCAGCCATTGTAAGACCAGAAAGAGCAACTCTCATTCTTGCTCCTGGGGGCTCATTCATTTGACCATATACTAAAGCGGTCTTATTTATAACGCCAGACTCAGTCATTTCATTGTAAAGGTCATTGCCTTCACGAGTCCTTTCACCTACTCCAGCAAATACGGAAATACCGCCATGCTCTTTTGCTACGTTGTTAATAAGCTCCTGAATCAAAACTGTTTTACCAACTCCAGCACCACCGAACAAACCGATCTTTCCACCCTTTTGATAAGGGGCGATTAGGTCTATTACCTTTATACCTGTTTCAAGAATTTCAGAACTTGCAATCTGTTCTTCAAAGTTTGGAGCCTCACGGTGAATTTCCCATCTTTCTGTATTTTCAGGTGCAGGCTTGTTGTCAACAGGTTCACCAAGAAGATTGAAAATTCTTCCAAGTGTTTCTTTTCCGACAGGAACAGAAATTGATTTACCTGTATCTACAGCTTCGGTGCCACGAACAAGTCCGTCAGTAGAACTCATCGCAATACAACGAACTACATCATCGCCTATATGCTGAGCAACTTCGACAATTATCTTTTTATCACCGTTCATTATTTCAATAGCATTAAGTAAATTAGGCAGGTTATCTTTTGTAAATTTGATATCAACAACTGCACCGATAATCTGAACAACCTTACCAATGTTTTTATTCTGCATTCAGTTTCATTCCTTTCTTAGTTATTGACATTAGAGCCAGCAACAATTTCTGTAATTTCCTGAGTAATCGTTGTCTGTCTTGCTCTGTTATAGACAAGAGAAAGATTATTGATCATTTCCCCCGCATTGTCACTTGCTGATTCCATAGCAGTTCTTCTGGCAGCCTGTTCTGATGCAAATGAATCAACTATTGCACCAAAAAGTATACCAGTAAGATATCTTGGGATTAATCCATCAAAAACTGCTTCGGGAGAAGGATCATAAATTGTTGAGCTTGGCTTTTTTGCATCAGAATTGTTGAGTTCAACTGGCAGAATAGCCATTGATTGTGGCTCCTGTACTAATGCAGAAACAAATGTAGTATAGAAAAGTTCAACTTTATTCACAGAACCTGTTTTGAAGCAATTTATTACCTCAGCAGTAATATCCTGTGATGCATAAATTGTAAGATCTTCAGAAATGTTATGATAACTTGCAACTATCTCAAAATTCCTTTTGTCAAAAAATTCTACAGCTTTTTTACCAATAGCAATTATCTTAACAGTACCATGCTCTTGAATTTTAAGAGCTCTATTATATGCAGATTTTAAAACATTAGAATTAAATCCACCAGCAAGTCCCCTGTCACCAGCAATTACAACAAGAAGAACATCTACATGATCCGTTTTCTTTGTAAAGGTTGAGGTGAACACTGAATCTTCTGCAATATTGCACATTGTTTCATATAACGCGTTGAAAAAAGGTTGTGATAACTCAGCCCTTTGTTTCGCTTTTCTTAACTTGGAAGAAGCAACAAGTTCCATCGCCTTAGTAATTTGCATTGTACTTTCAACGCTTTTAATACGGCGCTTAATGTCCTTCATATTGGCTGTTGCCATATTGCTCCCCCTTTATT
>JAEWZG010000031.1 GCA_023395435.1 Bacillota bacterium | reverse complement strand
TTATTACCTTATGCTCATATTCCTCATTCATCAGGGAAGAATTGATGAGAAAATCAGCAGTAGATTCATTGTTAGCCATAGGTATATCATATACTGCACATATTCTTGTAAGTGCCTTTACATCAGGGTCGTGAGGCTGTGATTCAAGAGGATCGCAAAGAAATATTACAAAATTGATTTTCCCTTCGGTAATTCTTGCTCCTATCTGCTGGTCACCACCAAGAGGACCGCTATTATAGCCTTTTACTAGCAATCCTGTTTTTTCTGTAATAAGTCTTGCAGTTGTACCTGTTCCACAAAGATCGTGATTTTTAAGAATCTCTTTATTTTTGTCTGCCCATGCAATAAGCTGCTGCTTTTTACCGTCATGTGCTATTAATGCAATAGTCTTTCTCTTTGGCAAAGTGAAAGATATGTATTTGTCATTTATCATAAAAGTCCTCCTAATTTAAAAGATACTTTAAGTATATCATATCTTAAATCTGTATGCTATAACTATTTATTTTTATACTGCTTTTAACTTCTCAAGTATTTCTTCCACTTTACCTGGCTCAATACGTCCTTTAGCAAATGCAAGTACATTATTCAAAGTCATTCCTGATGCAAAAGTGAGCATCTGTGGATTGACATACCCTGACAATTCTGTCATAAGGAGCTTTTTTGCTTTAGGATTATTTAAGATTTCTCTTATTGTTATATTGTTGTTTCTGAGATTCATTAATTCACCCCCTATAAATTATATTAATATTCACTCAGGAGTGTTACTATGCATGCTATTATCTTCTTTTTTTATTTTATTTACTTAACTAAAAACATAACAAAATAAACATTTATGAATTAAACAGGTAAAATATGGTAACACTATGTTAACGTTTTGTAATAAATTTACTGTATTATTTCCAAATGTTTAATTTGTATATGGTAAATTAAACAAAGAATGTGAAAGTTTTTTGTCTATGTTGTGTAATGCCCCAAAATTATAGAGTACTTACGATATTTGCTTGACAATTATTTAACATCAAAATAAAATAAGCAGGTGCTTGATAGAATCAGGAAATATTTATTTTCTGTAATAAAAAAGACAGGAGTTGAAGAATTATTAAGAAACAAATAGCATTAATTAGAATCATTGCTTTAGTGGCAGTTCTTTGCTTTGGAGTGCTCTCCATATGCTTTGTGAGACCTTGCAATGATATAAACAGTGCAAAATTGCTTTCAGAGAATTCTGAGTACACCGATAAACCCCAAACATCAAAAGTTGACAATACTATTCTTTTAAAAAAAGCAGAACCCGCTCAATATAACATTATTGAAAATTCATTGTCAAACTCAGAAAGTACTGTTCAAAAAGCAAATTTGGTTACTTCACAACCAAAGAAATCCTATGCAAATGAAACAGTAACTGTTTATGATTTAAATACTGGCAAAAGAGTTACACTCAATTGTTTTGATGCTGTTTGCCAGATAGTGCGAAATGAAGTTGGATCATATTATCATTCAGGATCAAAGGCAGGACAGACGGCCTATCATAAGGAAACAATCAAAGCACATGCTGTTGCTGCTTATACTTATCTGAAATACAATTCATCAAGAGGTGCTGTAGCAAATGTCGGTTTAAATTCAGATGTACCACAGGTTATTAAAAACTATGTCAAAGAAGTTGATGGTCAGGCTATATACTACAACAATTCATATATCTGTGCAGTTTATTCTGCTTCAACAGGTGGCTATACTTTATCAAGCAAGAATGCCTGGGGAACCAACAACCCATATCTACAGAGTGTTGTAAGTAAATATGACTCAAAAGGGCCACAATATTCCTCAGTTATTACTATTCCTGAATCAAAAGTAAAACAGATAGTGGAATACAATACTGGTTTTAAGCTATCAGGTGACCCAAATAACTGGATCAAAGTAGCCTCTGTAATAGATGGCAATTATGTTGACAGTGTTATTATTGACGGAAATTCAAGTTGTCGTATCAACGGGCGTGAAAGAAAAATCACTGGCTCATTATTCCGTGAAAGAATTATAGGCCTTAACAACCTCCGCTCAGCAGCTTTTACTGTTCATTATAATAATGGGAATTTCTATTTTACTTCTTATGGTTTTGGCCACGGTATCGGCTTATCTTCAGAAGGAGCTGAGCAATATGCTAAATTCGAAAATTGGAATTATGTACAAATTTTAAAGCATTATTACACTGATGTAACGATATTTTAGCAAAAAAACAAAATAAATGTTGATTTTTTTATTTTTATATTGTATAATGATTTCGCAGAAATATTTTTAAAATAATATAACATTTGATGAAATCGTTAACACGAATTTCACCATTAAATTATCAGAGTATTTGAAAAAAATCTAGCACAATTTTTATGTCTGTTATGACATAGGTACAATATAGAGGTGAATAAAATGACAGTTAATGAACAGATTAAAATTCTTTGTATCCGTAATGGTATAAGTCTTGCTGAACTTAGTAGAAAAATTGGCTTGACTCCGCAATCATTAAACGGAAAAATGAAAAGAGAAAAATTCACGGTTTATGACCTTGAAGAAATGTCAAGCGCTTTAGGATGCAAATTTGAAAGATACTTTGTTTTGCCTAACGGCGAAAAAATTTAATTACACATTAATGAATGTCAGTCCAAATGGACTGACATTTTTTAATGATTATCTAACAATTAGCCTCTCAGCTTCAAGTGCTGCAATTGTCCCATCAGAAACCGCTGTTGTTATCTGCCTGAACGGTTTTACTCTTATGTCACCTGCTGCAAACACACCACTTATACTTGTCATCATTTTTTCATCAGTAATAATATAGCCTTTCTCATCAGTTTCAACATAGTCCTTCATTAGATCAGAGTTTGGCTTTGAACCTATATAAACAAAAACACCATCAATTTTCATTCTATTTGTATTTGAGCTTTTACTATTCTTTATTATAATAGTATCAAGCTTATCATTACCTTGCGCCTCAACAATTTCACTGTTGAACATTATTTTAATGTTATTCTTTTTATGAATTCTATCAAGTAACCGTTTTTCCGCCTTGAAACTATCTTTACGGACAATCATAATAACTTCCCTTGCCAGATTTGAAAGAAAATATGCTTCATTAACTGCTGAATTTCCACTACCTATGACAGCAACAGTCTTTCCCTTATATAAAGAACCATCGCATACTGCACAATAATGTATGCCACGCCCCCTGAACTTTTCTTCATCCTTTATCGGCAACGGGATTGGTGCAGCTCCTGAAGCAATAACCACACATTTAGCACTAAATATTTTATCAGACATATAAATTTCTTTTTTTGTTTTCTGAAAGCTCTATTGATTTAATATCTTCAAGCTGAATAATTTCTGCACCATTCTTTTTAGCCTGTTCCGATATTTTTTCCGCAAACTCTGCTCCAGAAATCTGAATAAAGCCAGGATAATTTTCAATATTATCACATGTTGAAGCCTGTCCGCCTGTTATATAATTATCAATAACAAGCGTGTCGAGCCCCGAACGAGAAGAATATATAGCTGCAGTCATTCCAGCTGGGCCACCTCCAATTATAATGACGTCCTTTACTATTTCTTTAGTTTTCATTTAACCACTTCCAAATTTATTATTCTCCCTCTTGACATATACGCTTTAAAGTGTTAAACTTCAAAGTACCAAAGTAAGGGAGCTGATTTATATGACAGAATGTATAAAATATTCCGAAAATTATTGTTTGTAATATCGTCACGGTTCTTATTTTAGATAATCGCCGATTAAATCAGAAGTTCCGACGATACGCTTTCTGTGATAAAAGTTGATCGTTTTATTATTATAACTAAAAAGGAGAAAAATTATTATGATTATTATTTTAAAAGACAAATTCCCTCAGGCTACAGTTCAACCAATGATTGATAGCTTTACAGAGCTTGGGCTTTCATGTCACTTTAGTCAGGGCACATCAACAACAATTATCGGACTTGTTGGTGATACATCAATAATTGATATTGATTCAGTAAAAGCAAACGATATTGTAGCAGATGTAAAGAGAGTTTCTGAACCTTACAAGGCAGCAAATAGAAAGTTCCACCCACAGGATACTGAAATTAAAGTAATGGACGCTATTATCGGCAAGGATACTTTTTCAGTCATTGCTGGACCTTGTTCTGTTGAAAGCGAGGAACAGGTTGTTGAAATTGCAAAGGCTGTTAAGGCGAGTGGAGCAAAATTCCTTCGTGGAGGTGCTTTCAAGCCAAGAACATCACCTTACGCTTTCCAAGGGCTTCATGGTGATGGAATTGAACTTCTAATAAAAGCAAAGGAAATCACAGGACTTCCTATTGTTACAGAAATTATGAGTGTGCGTCATCTTGACCTTTTCAATGATGTTGATGTAATACAAGTCGGAGCAAGAAACATGCAGAACTTTGAGCTTTTAAAAGAGCTTGGTCATTGCAACAAGCCAATATTATTAAAAAGAGGACTCGCAAACACCATTGAAGAATTCCTTATGAGTGCCGAATACATTATGGCGGGTGGAAACGACAATGTAATACTCTGTGAACGCGGTATAAGAACCTTTGAAACTTTCACAAGAAACACTTTAGATATCTCTGCTATTCCTGTTTTAAAGAGATTGTCCCATCTTCCTGTAATTGTTGACCCAAGCCATGCCACAGGTTTACCTTGGCTTGTCGAGCCACTCTCAAAGGCTGCTGTTGCAGTTGGTGCAGATGGTCTTATGATTGAAGTACACAACAATCCAAAGGCTGCATTATGTGATGGTGCGCAATCATTGACTCCTGAACAATTTGATGCTATTATGTTAAAAGTCAAGAGAATTGCTGAGTTTGAAAACAGAAAGGTCTAATCAATGAACATATGTGTAGTTGGCCTCGGGCTTATTGGTGGTTCTTTCTGCAAGACAATATCAAAACGAACTGTGCATAGCTGTTTTGGAATTGATGCAAATGAAGATACACTCAATAAAGCAATAAATGATGGCTCAATTAAAGATATAATAACTTCAAGTCAGCTTTCTGAAATGGATATGACAATTGTATGCCTTCATCCAAAGCAGACTATTGAATTCATAAAAAATAATGCTGATAAGTTTAAAACAGGCAGCATCGTTATAGATTCATGTGGAGTCAAGGTCGAAATTGTATCTTCTGTTTCTGATATTCTAAAAGAAAAGGGAGTAACTTTCATCGGATGTCATCCTATGGCTGGACGTGAGTTTTCTGGCTATGATTTTTCACTTGAGAACTTGTTTGACAACGCAAGCTTTATTTCTACACCAAGTGAAGATACTCCAAGAGAAATTGTTGAAAACCTGAAAGAGCTTATGCAAACTATTGGTTTCAAGAAATTTGTTGTTACAACACCTCAAGAGCATGACAGAATAATCTCATATACCTCACAGCTTGCGCACATTGTATCAAGCTCATATATTAAGAGCCCTACTGCTCAGCAACAAAGTGGATTTTCTGCTGGAAGCTTTCAGGATCTTACAAGAGTAGCACAATTAAATGAAAATATGTGGACAGACCTTTTTCTTATGAATTCGGCACCATTGGTGGCAGAAATTGATACTATTATAAAGCATCTGACTGATTACAGAAATGCGCTTGAAGAAAACAGTAGTGTTGAATTGAGGAAACTTTTGAAGAATGGTCGTATACTTAAAGAAAAAAGTATGACCAATTTTCAATAATTTATCTCTAACCTTTCACAATATGAACACATTGAGGTTTTACAATATAGTTGTTGAAGAAAATAACAGCCACAATTATTTTTTTCATTAACCCCAATACAAGTCGCGTTATTTATATGGTAATATTGTTTGCAGACACAATATCATATATAACACGGCAGAAAAACTCCTTTTTACATAAAAACAACCCTGTTTAACAGGGTTGTTTTTTGTTTATTATGAATGTTGTGACATAATTAGCTGCTTATGCTTTTTGGATTGCTCCAACTGGACAAGAGTCAACACATATTCCACATTGAGTGCATTTTGAATAATCAATGGTTGCAAAGTTGTTTTCAACCTTGATTGCCTCTGAAGGACATTTCTTTTCGCATATTTTACAGCCTATACAACCTGACTTACAGATTGCTTTTGTAACCTTACCAATAGCTGTTGACATACATACAACATCAATTTTCTGTGTTGCTGGCTTCATAGTAATAAGATTGTTCGGGCATTCCTTTACGCACATTGCACAGCCTACGCAAGCTAACGGATCAACTACTGCAATACCGTCATTTATGGAAATTGCATCATTAGGACAGATACGCACACAATCACCAAAACCAAGACAACCACTTGTACAGGTTTTGCTTCCATTATAAAATCTGTTTGAAGCCTTACAGGTCTGAACACCATCGTAATTATACTTCCACGTTGTTTTATTACAGGTGCCTGCACAGCGTACAAAAGCAACTTCTTCTGTAACATCAGCAAATTCAACACCCATGATTTCGCTAATTTTCTGCGATGCTTTATCTCCACCTGGCTTGCACATATTTGTTGGTGCACCATTAAGGATAGCTTCTGCATAATCACCACATCCTGAATATCCACAAGAACCACAATTAATCTGTGGCAGAGCCTCATTCAGTTCATCAAGTCTTTCATCTGTCTTTACTGCAAAAACCTTTGAGGCTACTGTCAGAAGTACCCCGGCAGCAACTCCAAGAACAGCAAAGATTATTATCGGTAGAATGTAAGTTTGAAACATATTAAATCCCCATTCTGTATATTATAACTAATTTAATACTATTTGTATTAAAGCATTCCTGCAAATCCCATAAAACTGAGAGAAACTATTGAAGCCGCAATCAAAGTGATTGGCACTCCCTTGAAGGTTTCAGGGACGTCACAGGTTTCCATTCTTGAACGCACGCCAGAGAATAGAAGCAAAGCAAGTGTAAAACCAAGTCCACCGCCAAAAGCATTAGCAACAGCTCCGCCGAATGATAGCTCCTTATCAATATTAATAAGTGTTACGCCGAGAACAGCACAGTTTGTTGTAATAAGTGGCAGGTATACTCCAAGTGCTTTATAAAGTGGCGGAATCATTTTTTTAAGCACAATTTCAACAAGCTGAACAAATAGAGCAATTATAAGAATAAATGCAAGTGTTCTCAAGTATTCAAGTCCGTTTGGTTCAAGAAGAAATTTATATACAGGAAATGTAACAAGAGTTGCACAAACCATTACAAATACAACAGCAATACCCATTCCAACAGCACTGTTAATCTTTTTTGATACGCCGAGGAAAGGACATATACCCATGAATTTTGAAAGTACAAAGTTATCTATAAGCATTGCACTGAGGATGATTACAAAGATTTCTTTCATTATTCATTATCCCCTTTCATACCACAGGCTTGAGCATTCGGACAGCTTGCACAGCTGATTTCTTTTGGTGGCTTTTTCTTGGCCATCTTGTTAACAAGTGCAATAACGCAACCAAGTACAAAGAATCCACCAGCTGGCATAATGAATATTAGCATAGGATTAATACTCAAACCAGGAATTTTTATTCCCATCCAGGCACCTGAGCCAAATATTTCACGAATGGTACCCATTGTAAATAACGCTAATGTAAATCCAAGCCCCATTCCGATAGCGTCAAGGATTGACTTTCCAACATTGTTCTTAGAAGCGAATACTTCGGCACGACCGAGAATTATACAGTTAACTGTTATAAGCGGAAGGAATATTCCAAGTGCTGAATGAAGCCCTGGAATATAAGCCTTTAATAGAAAATCAATAATTGTTACAAAGCCCGCTATTACAACAATATATGCAGGCAATCTTACTGCCTTCGGCACTATATTCTTGATAAGTGAGATTACTATATTTGAGCCGATAAGAACGAATGTTGTCGCAAGACCCATTCCTATTCCGTTGATAGCCATTGTTGTTACAGCAAGTGTCGGACACATTCCAAGTAATGTTACAAGGGTAGGATTTTCTTTGATAATACCTTTTGTTAGTTCCTTCATATTACTGCTCATTGAAAATCGCCTCCTTGTTCTTTCCAAACTGTGTTACTGCTTCTTTTATTGCGTTTTTTATTCCTTTTGAAGAATATGTCGCACCGGATATTCCATCAACTGCATTAATCTGATTTGTAGTCTTCTTATTTTTAAACTTTTTAAGGAAGTTCTTATCGCTTACTTTGGTTCCAAGACCTGGTGTTTCGCCAAGATTAACTATGCTCACTCCCTTAACGTTACCATCCTTATCAAGACCAACGAGTATGTCAATACCATCTTTTGCGTAACCGTCTGTCTTCACTTCAAATATAACTCTATCAGCATTGTTCTTGTCTTTAATGACATTTATTACCTTACCGTAGGTAATAACTGTTTTCTTTCCTTCACCATCTTCTTTGGTCATAATTTCATAATCAGACTTTCCGAAAATCTCTTCACTTGATTTTTGAAGCTGACCTGTCATTACACCAGTATTGTCAACATAAGTGCCATTATAGGCCAAAACTAAAAGACCAGCAACAATTACACATATTAGTGTAAGAATAATAGGAGGCATTAATTTATCTTTCATTTAATTATCCCCCTTTGCTTGCTTTACCTTTTTCTTTGCACCAACTGGTTTTGTCTTTGCGAACATATCAAGGTATGGTGTAAGAATGTTCATCAAAAGAATTGAATAGGATACACCCTCAGGCATATTAGCCCACTTTCTTATTGCAAAGGTAATAAATCCACAACCTATACCAAAAAGAATTTTACCCTTGTTTGTGATTGGAGTTGTTACATAGTCGGTTGCCATAAAGATTGCACCAAGGATTGCGCCACCTGCAAGAACCTCATATAGAGGATCTGAACCACCGATGAGTGAGAACAATGCAAGTGAACCTAAAAATGCGATTGGTGTTGTTGGTGATATAACCCTTGTTACAACAAGAAGCAAGCCACCTATTAATAATGCAAGTGCACAGGTTTCACCAAGTGAGCCGCCGACATTGCCAAGGAATAAGTCCATATAGGAAGCTTTATCAGAAGCAACAAGTGGAGTCGCTGATGTTGTAAGGTCAACACCATTCTGATAATAGAAAGGTTTTACCCAGTTTGTCATTTGTGTTCCGAAGGAAACAAGAAGAACTATTCTTGCAACAATTGCAGGGTTAGCAAAATTCTGCCCAAGTCCGCCGAATAGCTGTTTTACGATAACTATTGCAACAAATGTACCGATAATAACCATCCAAAGTGGGATAGTAACAGGAAGGTTCATTGCAAATATAACACCGGTAACAGCGGCGCTGAGATCAGATATTGTTCCTGACTTTTTCATTATTTTTCTTGCTACATATTCCCAGATAACAGCAGATGCTGCTGAAACTGCGATTACGATAATAGCCTGTAGTCCAAAGATTATTCCTGAAGCAACAACAGCAGGAAGCAATGCAATAAGCACCAATGACATAACCTTCTGTGTACTAACAAAACTTTTTATATGTGGTGAAGGAGATACTGTAAGTCCTTGCACAAAAATCATTCCTTTCTTAACTCAACAATGCAATTATTATTTTTTTGTCATCAGCAAGCCTTTGGCAAGCTGATTTTT
>JAEWZG010000005.1 GCA_023395435.1 Bacillota bacterium | reverse complement strand
GTTTCTCACGCTAACTATAGGCTGAAAATGAATTGAGAGTTCTTTTTGAGAAAGTACATAATTAAAAATGTCATTATCTAGTATGCTTATCATTATAAAACCCACTTTCAAATAAAAAAGACAAAGGAGTCAGAAAGACTCCTTTGTCTGTGATAATTATAATTTATTTATGCATAAATGTCAATTATAAATCTACAAATTGCGACATTATTTATTCCTTATTTTGTTCAGTTGTTTTCCTTTATCATACATCTTTACCATTTTCACAATTACGCTACTTAAAGCAAGTAGTGCAAGAAGATTTGGAATAACCATAAGTCCATTGAAGCAGTCTGACAGTGACCACACAAAGTCAACCTTAAGTGTCGAGCCAATCGCAACAAATATAGCAACAGCTATCGAATAATATTTTACTGCCTTTTTCCCAAATAGGAACTTTATATTAGTTTCCCCGAAGAAATACCAACCTATAATAGTGGAGAACGCAAAGAAAAGCATACATATAGCAATGAAGACAGAACCAAACTTACCGAATACTGTATCAAAACCTGCCTGTGTCAGTCCGATTCCGGCAAATGATCCGTCATAGCCTTTTTGTAATACACCGGTTATAATAATAACAAGAGCAGTAAGTGTAAGCATAATGAATGTATCAACAAATACACCCATCATTGCTACTATTCCCTGATCGCAAGGTTTCTCGACTTTCGCAATAGCGTGTGCGTGTGGTGTCGAACCCATTCCTGCTTCATTTGAGAATAATCCTCTTGCAACACCATATCTGATGGATTTCTGAATTGTAATTCCTATCACTCCACCAGTAACAGCAGATGGTGCGAAAGCGCCAACAAAAATTTGTCTGAATGCATCAGGTATTTTTGTTATGTTAATAATAATTATTATCATAGCACCTAAAATATAGAAAACAGCCATAATTGGAACAATCTTTTCAGTGACAGAAGCAATTCTTTTTACGCCACCGAGGATGATTATAAGTGCAATGATTGAAACAGCTATACCAATATAAATCGGCTTTATTCCGAATGCAATATTAAAAGCATCACCGATCGAATTGGACTGAACCATATTTCCCATAAATCCAAGTGCAATTACTATTAGTATTGAAAAAATAACGGCAAGAACTTTTCCGAACTTACCTTTAAAGGCTGCCTGTATGTAATAAGCAGGACCTCCAATGATCTGTCCATCAACTTCAGTTTTGTATTTCTGCGAAAGTGATGCCTCTACAAAAATTGTTGCCATTCCAAAGAATGCACTTGCCCACATCCAGAATATTGCGCCAGGGCCACCAGCAATAAGAGCAGTTGCAGCACCAGCGAGATTGCCTGTTCCGACCTGAGCAGCAATCGCTGTGGCAAGTGACTGCCATGATGACATACCTTTTTCATCAGCCCGTTCGCCACGAAATTTAATATTACCGAAGGTATCCTTAAAACCTTGCTTGAATTTTCTGACCTGAACAAATTTTAATCTTATTGTGAAGAAAATTCCCGTTCCACAAAGTAGAAAAAGCAAAAGAAAATTCCATAGAAAATTATTTACTACTCCAACGTTTTTTTGCAACAGTTCCATCGTTACCCCCAAAAATACTATACTAAAATAATATAGTATCATAATCATGGCAGTTTTAAGTTAACATATTTAAAAGATAAAGTTAAAATTTTAAATTATTCTTTGTTGTTAATATGTATATATTTAGTATTTTATATTGTTAAATTATATGAAAATTGACTATACACCTTGAAAAAGTCTATCGAATTATGTATTATATTATTATAACTAAATTTTATTTCTAATATGCAGGATGTGAGCATTTTTAGATTGATGAAATATCACATTTCCTAAGATTATTAGAGGGATTTATTGATGACAGAATGTGATTTACTTTAATTTTGAAAAGGTAGTTTTTCAAGAAAGACAACAATTAATTTACTTAAATTTATAAAAAGGGAGTTTTACGATGAAGACAACAATTAAGGCGAGGATTTTAAGGTTGGTTCTAATAAGTCTATTTATTGCAAGTACATTCATCGCAACAATAGGATGTGTTGTAGGTTCTATTGGAATTATCAAAGCAACTAATGAGAAGCTTGAACTTGAAGTAGAAAAGATTGAAATTGAATTTGATAAAATTCAAACTAAAGCTAGTTCAACTATTTCTAATTTATCAGATGATTCCAGTATTCAAAATTTAGTCAATACAAAAAAACAGGACGGCGTAAGTGGTACTGTAGAAGCATTTATAAATCAGCATGGAGCAGCTTATGTAATGATTGCTGATAACGACAATAATATATTGTATACGACCGACAGCAGTATAGATATTAAAACAGATAAATCAGGTATTACTGATAAAATTAAATCAGGTAATTATGTCGGCGATTATGGAAGTAACAATAAGTATAAGTTTGTTTATGAAAGTGCCATGCCTGTAAAAATTAACGGTAAGGCTTATGGATATGTACTTATCGCTTATGATTTAACAGACGAAAAAATAGTAGATACTATTAAGGGCGATACTAATGATCATGTTACAATATTTAAGGATAATGTAAGAGTTAATACAACAATTAAAAAAGATGGCAAGAGAATTATCAATACAAAAATGGATCCTAAGGTTGAACAGAAGGTACTTAAAGAAGGAAAGAATTTTACTAAAAGGATTAAAATAAGCGGTGAAAGCTATTACACAATATATAAGCCAATAAAAGATTCTTATGGTAATATTGTTGGTTCAGCCTTTGCTGGCCAGAGTAGTAGTGGAGTTGTAAGTTTCATAATTACAATTGTCTTATTTAGCTTCGGTGGTGCTGCTTTGATTATTATAGTCAATGTAATAGTTGCCTCAAAGGTATCTCGTGCCATATCTAATTCAATTAACAATACTGTTGACAGGCTAACAAAACTATCAGAAGGTGATATAACTTCTCCTTGCCAGACAAATACAAGAGGTGACGAAACACAGGTTCTTGGCGATGTTCTGAATAGTACAGTACAAAAGTTAAACTTGTATATTTTAGATATAGATGGTTTGGTTGAAAATATTGAAAGAGGAAATCTTTCATATACTTCAAATGTTGAGTATGCTGGTGATTTTAAAAAGATAGAAAAAGCATTAAGTAAACTAAGTTCGTCACTAAGAGAAGTATTTGGTAACATTAATGAAGCTGTTTCACAGATAAGAGCTGGTGCAAATCAGTTTGCTGAAGGGTCAACAAGCCTTGCTAAGAACTCGTCTATTGAAGCAGGAACAGTTGTTGAATTATCTGCTTCTGTCCAGACAGTATCCGAAAAGACACGTTCAAACGCTGAAAGTGCATTAAAAGCTAAAGAACTTTCAGATGAAACATATGTAAGAGTAAATGAAAGTAATTCAAGTATGAGTGAAATGCTTGTTGCTATGGATGCAATTAATGAAAGTGCAACTGAAATTGCTAAGTTCATTAAGGTTATTGAAGATATCGCATTCCAGACAAATATTCTTTCACTTAATGCAAGTGTTGAGGCCGCAAGAGCAGGTACAGCAGGTAAAGGCTTCGCTGTTGTTGCAGATGAAGTAAGAACACTTGCAGCGAAATGTGCTGATGCTGCCAAGAATTCAACAAGAATGATTGACCATGCATTAAATGATGTAAAGAATGGTTCAGTTACTGCCAATAAGAACGCTGATAACCTCAAACAGGTTGTACAAATGATTTCCGAAGTAAATAATCTTGTTCAGGAAGTTGCAGATGCTTCAAATCATCAGTCTGCAGCTCTGACACAGATTAATGAGGGATTTGAGCAGATTTCTGTATCGGTTCAGACTAACTCAGCAACAGCTGAAGAAAGCGCAGCTTCAAGTGAAGAGCTATCAGGACAGGCAAATATGCTAGAAGAAATGGTTAAGAAATATAATATCTAATTAAAAGTTTTGAAACGGGTAATCTTTTTGAAGATTACCCGTTTTAATATTGATTTAGACAGAAAATTTGAATATTACAAATTTGTTATAATGTTTGAAATTAATGATTATATGTGATATAATTCTTTCATTAAGGCTTAAAGAAGGACTAATACATATGAATAAAAAAATGAGAATTAGATTTTTTGTTTCTGCTGTAGCAATAGTTTTAGCATGCTTACTATTAACAAGAATGTTTGAAAATAAATTCACTTCTGTAACAATCTTGGATGTAAATCTTGATGGCTATAATAACCTGATGATAGTCGCTCACCCTGACGATGAAACTATTTTTGGCGGAGGGCATCTGCTTAAGGATAAATATCTTGTAGTCTGTGTAACAGCAGGGAATGATGTAATCAGATCCCGTGAACTATTAAAAGCAATGAAGGCAACTGATGATAAGTGTCTTATGCTCGGCTATCCTGATAAGACAATGGGTAAACGTGATAAGTGGACAAACTGCAAATCTGATATAAAAGCAGATTTAACAAAAATTATTAATTATAAACATTGGAAAACAATTGTTACCCACAGTCCTCAAGGTGAATATGGGCATATTCATCATAAGATGACTAATAAAATCGTTACCCCGATATACAATGAAGTCTGTGATAATGACCAGACATTATATTACTTTGCACATTATTATACTAAGGAAGAAATTCCTGCTGTTGAAAAAGGACTTGTAGCATTAGATAAGAAGACATTTGATGAGAAATATGAGTATATGCACAAAGTATATAAAAGTCAGTTCCATGTTTTAGATAAACTTGATCATATTATGAAATATGAAGAATGGCAAAAATACTCAAAGGATGAAGTGACCACATGACGAAAATGAAACGACAGGATTATATAGCAGTTTTGATACTAAGCGGACTTTTTTTGGCGTTCACTTTTTATCTTACAGGAGCCAAATATGAATATGGTTCTATGGTTGACTGGGAAAATCAGCATGTTATAATTGCTGAATATCTTAGGAATATGTTTTATTCAAATTTTGACTTATCGCCTGATTTTGCAATGAATATCGGTGGTGGTCAGAATATTTATAATATATCTTATTATGGATTGTTCAACCCATATATTATGCTTTCATATCTTTTCCCTTTTGTGGAAATGATAGATTATATAAAAATTTGTAGCAGAGTAATTGTAATATTAAGTATCTTTCTTATGTATTTATGGCTGAAGAGAAATAGCTATTCATCAAAGATATGCTTTTTCATTACCTTAATTTTTACAACAGCAACGCCGATAATATTCCATAGTCATAGGCATATCATGTTTATTAATTATTTTCCTTTCCTGATTTTGGGGCTTATTGGAGTAGATTTATGGCTTGAAAAGAAAAAATCATGGCTTATTTCATTAAGTGTCTTATTGATAATTCTATCAAGTTATTTTTTCAGTATTTGCTGTATATTGGTGCTATGTGTATATGCGATTTACAGGTATCTGAGCAAAACAGAAAAGGTACATTTAAAAGAATTAATAGCTTTTGCATTAAAGCTTGTTTTACCTATTCTGACCGGAATCCTGATGTCTTGCATTCTTATTGTGCCGACGTTTTTTGCTATTATGAACGGACGAAGCGGAACAGGTAGCTTACCAGGATTGTCATTACTTATGCCAAAGTTCCTGCTTTATAATTTTTCTTATAATCCGTATTCTCTTGGGGTCGTAGCTTTTGCACTTTTTGCGGTTATTACACAGCTAACGACAAAAAAGAAGCATAATAGGTTTTTATCAATAATTATACTATCCATGTGGGCACTTCCTTTTGTTATTTATATTTTAAATGGAACATTATATATTAACGAAAAAGTTCTTATTCCATTTCTTCCTATTGTTTGTTTAAACACCGCAGAATTTACAATAGATTTATTTAAAAAGAAAAAAGTCAGTATTATCGCCTCGATAATATTTATTTTAATTATAATTATTAATGTTTTATTTTACAAGTCATGTTACACATTCTACGGCAAATTATTTTATTTTAAGGTATTTATAATTGACACATTGCTAATGTTTGCAGGCTTGTTAACTTTTGTTAAATTCAATAAGAAGATTTTGCTAATTACTCCAGTATGTTTTATGTGCCTTATGTGCTCGGTTATAGTTAATAAATACGATAAATTTGTGCCAGTTAAAGATTATAAAACAGCATTTTCTAACGTCCCCAAGCAACTTGTTCATAAGGCAACTGATAACGATAAAGAGTTTTATCGCTTTTCAAATGAATACAGCCCTCATGAGACTGTGAATAAAATATATGCGATGAACTATTATGTTCCAACATTATATTCATCTATTAACAACAGGCTATTTAATGATTTCTGTTTTAATAAATTGAATAATGAAATGTCATACCGAAATTCTATTTTAATGCATGCTTCAAAAAATGTTCTGTTTAATATATTAATGGGACAGAAATACATTATCACAGATAGAAATCCACAAATAGGATATGAAATTCAAGATAAAGTTGGTAATATAACATTGTATAAGAATGTTAATGTTCTACCAATTGGTTATTCAACAAATAAGCTAATCAATAAAAACAAGTATGATGAATTAAAGTATCCATATTCAATGGACGTATTACTTAACAGTGTTGTTGTTGACAAGAATATAGATACTGCACCGCAAAGCAATATTAAGAAGGTTAAATTACCTGTTGCTTCAAAAGAATATGTTAATCTTAATCTTTCTGAAAAAAATGGTAGATATGAAATTATTGCGGATAACAATGCAAATCTGAAATTAAAGCTTAAAGAACCTATTAAAAATAAGATAATTATAATAAGCTTTAATATGGACTTTCAGCAATCAGGTAAGAGTGACACTTATATTATTATCAATGGTGTGAAAAATAAGTTATCTGCAAAGGGTTGCCCATATCCAAACAAAAATTTTGTATTCGACTTTGTGATTTCCTCAAACAAGGATATTGATAATCTTGATATATTCTTTAAAAAAGGAAAGTATGTTATAAGCGGGATCGAAACGTATACACTTGATTATGATAATATAAAGAATATAGCTAAAAATGTTGATAAGCTTAATGTTGATGGAAGGAAAGTCAAAGGTGATAGGATCAATGGCGATATAAATGTCAAAAATGATGGATATTTTGTTCTGACTATTCCATATGACAAAGGCTTTTATATATCAGTTGATGGCAAAAAAGTTCCATATGAGAAAGTCAATGATAGTTTTATCGGATTTCCAATAAAGCAAGGTTATCATAAAATTAATATAAGATATAAAGCTCCAATGAAATCAACGGGTGTTGCACTTAGTGCTGTTGGAGTAATAATGTTCTTAGCAATAATCATTTATGAAAAAAAGCGAAAGAGCAAAAATACTATAGACGATAATAGCACAGATAGAAGCGATAATTAATATTTCTTTCAGATAACAAAATCTCTACAAAGCTAATAGAATCGGCACTGGCTTATTAGTCGAGTGCCTTTTTCTTTGAAAACAATTGCATTATCAGGACTTAATGATATAATAAAATCAAATCAAAAAATATTCATATATGGGGGTATCATAATGCAAGAAAAACAAACACTTGGAGCATTCATAGCAAAAAAACGGAAAGAAGCAAATATGACACAAAGAGATTTAGCTGAAAAATTATATGTGACAGAATCAGCAGTTTCAAAGTGGGAGAGGGGAATTTCCTATCCTGATATTTCGCTTGTATCCGCGATCTGTGATGCTTTAGAATTAAATGAACATGAGTTGATTACAGCGAGTGAAGATACAAATCAAAGAAAAATAGAAAAAGATGCAAAAAAATTCAACAATATGAAAAAAGCATATCAGTGGACTTTATATATATCATATGGATTAGCGCTATTGGCTTGCTTTATCTGTAATTTAGCAATCAATCACACTTTATCATGGTTCTTTTTAGTTTTAACTTCAATCGCTGTAGCATTTTCTTTGACATCACTTCCAAGTTTGCTTAAAAAGAACAAAGGCATTATAACCCTTGTAGCATTTACAGGCTCATTGATTTTATTATTTATGACATGTTGTCTGTTTACTGGTGGCGACTGGTTCTGGATAGCAACAATACCGACGCTTTTTGGTTTGTCACTTATCTTTTTTCCGTTTGGATTACGTGCAATGATTCTCCCCAAATGCCTTTCAAATCAAAAGACGCTTATTTATTTTATAATAAACACAGTTTTCCTATTTGTAACAATACTTGTTTCAATGATATATGCCGGAAACTTTGAAAAAGACGTTTCAATAGCATTGCAGATAACAGCAATTTCACTTATACCAGCTTGGGCTATGATGATAGTGATAAGATACATGAAAATTAATGGTTTGTATAAAGGATCAATATGCTTGTTTATAGGGACAATTTTCTCCTTTATAGTAAACAGCTTTTTAGATGTAATAATTGATAACAAACCATTTAAATTACAGGAAGTGAATTTATCGAACTGGTCTGATACATACGTTTCTGGCAATGTAAATCTTATTGTTGCATTATCATTAATAGTGATATCAATAGTACTTGCCGTTGGGGGAACAATTTCTGAAGTTACATCACAAAATAAAAAAGCATAATCAAAAACTACGGGCAGGAATCTTCCTGCCCGTTGTTTTTAATTAATAGCTTTCGATTGAAACAACCTGATAGCCAAGGTCTTCAATTTCATTTTTAATGTAGTCATCTTTAATGTTTCCGCATTCAATAATTGCTCGTCCCTCGTCAAGATCAACTTCAACAGAGGTTACCCCATCAATGACAACCAAAGCTTCTTTAACATGTCTGACACAATTATGACAGCTCATTCCTTCAATCCTGATTTCCTTTTTCATATTATCATCCTTTCGTTATTTATCCGGTGAAAATGTTTTTAGTCTTAATGCATTTGTTACAACAGAAACCGAGCTCAGGCTCATTGCAGCTCCTGCAATCATTGGATTCATGAGCGGTCCACCGAAAAGATATAAAATTCCCATTGCAACAGGTATTCCGATAGTATTATAACCAAAAGCCCAGAAGAGATTTTCTTTTATATTTTTAATCGTACTTTTACTTAGTTTAATTGCCGCAGGAACATCCATAAGGTCATTTTTCATCAAAACTATATCAGCAGATTCAATAGCTACATCAGTTCCCGAGCCGATTGCTATGCCAACATTAGCCTGTGCAAGTGCAGGGGAATCGTTTATTCCGTCACCTACCATTGCAACAATGTTTCCACCTGACTGAAGTTTTTTGACTTTCTCTGACTTTTCGTGCGGTAATACTTCAGCAAGAACAACGTCAATACCAACTTCTTTAGCAATAGCATTAGCTGTATTATGATTGTCGCCAGTAATCATTACTGTTTTAATGCCCATAATGTGGAGCTTTTTAATAGCTTTCGCACTGCTTTCCTTAACAGTATCAGCGACAGCTATTAGCCCGCAAAGCTTATTATCAATGCAAACATACATTGGAGTTTTACCTTGCTTTGAAAGGCTTTCAGCAGCATCACCCAGCGAATCAGTATCTATATTATTATTCTTCATCAAAAGACTATTACCAAACAAAACTATCTTTTTGTCTGCTGAAAATTTTATACCCTGACCAGTGATTGATTCAAAATTGGTTACTTCAAAAAGTGCAGTAGCATTTTCCTGTGACTTCTTTATGATAGCCTCACCGAGAGGGTGCTCGGATGCCTTTTCGCCTGACGCAACTATTCTTATAAGATAGCTTTCGTCATAGTCTTGGTTTGTAATAATATCAGTAACCTTAGGCTTACCTTCGGTGATTGTTCCTGTCTTGTCAAAAACTACAGTATTAATTTTATGTGCTGTTTCAAGTGCTTCACCATTTTTAATGAGAATTCCGTGTTCCGCTCCTTTTCCTGTTCCGACCATTATAGCTGTTGGCGTAGCAAGTCCTAATGCACAAGGGCAGGCAATCACAAGAACAGAAATAAATATAGTAAGTGAAAATATCACACTTTGTCCGCTTATGAGCCAAGCCAGTGCCGAAAATAAAGCAATTGCCATTACTACAGGAACAAAAACTCCTGAAATTTTATCAGCAAGCTTAGCTATCGGTGCTTTTGAACCTTGCGCTTCTTCAACAAGCTTTATTATCTGTGCAAGGGCAGTATCGTCACCGACCTTTGTCGCCTTGTATTTAACATATCCGTTTTTATTAATACTTGCACCGATTATGCTGTCGCCAGCTTTCTTCTCAACAGGAATGCTTTCTCCCGTCAGCATTGATTCATCCACTGAAGTCGTTCCCTCAATTATTATTCCGTCAACAGGAACCTTCTCGCCTGGTTTTACAATAACTATATCGCCGACTTTAACTTTATCAAAATCCACAGTTATTTCATTTTCGTCCCTGATAATTAATGCAACATTAGGGCGAAGTCCTATAAGCTTTTTTATTGCTTCACTTGTTTTACCTTTTGAAATGTTTTCAAGGAATTTTCCTAGAGTAATAAGTGTTATAATAGTTGCTGCTGACTCAAAATATAATTCATGTACATAGTGCGAATTCCCGTTAGTAATTTTAAAAATAGCATATAAGCCATATAAAATAGCTGAACCTGTTCCTATCGCAATAAGTGAATCCATATTAGGGCTTCCCTTAAAAAGTGATCTGAACCCTATGGTGTAGAATTTATACCCGAGTATAACAACGGGTAGTGTGAGTAATAATTGTATAATGGAATAAACCAAAGGATTATGAGAAGGTGAGATAACCTTAGGTAAAGGTAGCCCTATCATATGCCCCATTGAAATATACAAAAGTGGTAATGTGAAAATAGCAGAGGAAATAAACCTCTTTTTAAGATTGCCTGCGGTATCTTCCTTTTCAATAGGCGTTGAATTATCAGGTATACTTGCACCATAACCTGCTTTTGTTACAGCATTAATTATGTCGTGCATGGAAGTTAACTTTTCATCATATATGACTGTTAGCTTTTCAGTAGCAAGGTTAACGCTTGCTTGTGATACTCCATTAATCTTGCCGGTAACTCTTTCTACTGCCCTTGAGCAAGCGGCACATGTCATTCCGCTAATATTAAAAATAGTTTTCATAGCTTTCCCTTTCGCTTGATAAAAAAATATGTCTATGATATTATTATAATAGTTAATATAAAAAATAAAAGTACGCACTTTATTGATATATACTATATAAAAAGTAACTAAGGGGCTGATTTTTTGAACGATAAATATAATTGTCCTGTTGAGGCGACTCTTGGGCTCATCGGCGGAAAGTATAAGGCTTTGATTTTATGGCATCTTATTGATGATGTATTAAGATTTGGTGAGTTACAAAGGCTTGTTCCTGATGCTACACCCAAAATGCTTACTCAACAGCTTAGAGAGCTTGAAAAAGATAATCTTATTATAAGGACTGTGTACCCAGTCGTACCGCCAAAAGTTGAATATAAATTAACCGAGTTTGGTAATAGTATGATACCTGTACTTGAAAAAATGTATAAATGGGGAGAAAATTATCTCCTGAAACAGGGAAAATGCCCAAGCTGTAATATGAAGAAAAATAAAAATCCATCGGCATAGCCGATGGATTTTATTAAAAAGTATAATATTACTTTGAAGCAACTTCAACAGCAACAGCACATGCAACAGTAGCACCAACCATTGGGTTGTTACCCATGCCGATGAGTCCCATCATTTCTACGTGAGCAGGAACTGATGATGAACCAGCGAACT
>JAEWZG010000111.1 GCA_023395435.1 Bacillota bacterium | reverse complement strand
ATAATTATGCTGAAAATTCTGCAAAATGCGGAACAGCAAATTTAATATGTGATACAGACAAAGAAGCTGTTGAAATGGCAAGAACATTGGTTACAATGCTCCCTATGAACAATCTTTCAGCAGTTCCAATGTTTGAATATACTGCTCCTGTATTTGATATGAAAATTGAAGCAGATTCAATGGTAAAATCAATTGCTGATGCTGATAGTGTTATTGAGCTTTCACCTGATTTTGGTGTGGCTTCTTATACTGCACTTGCTTCAGTAAACGGCGCTACTGTTGGTTTCCTTGCAACAAACAAGACAGATGCAAAGCTTACAGCAGATGACTGTTCAAAGCTTTCACGTTTTGTAAGAACATGTGATGCTTTTGCAATCCCTATAATTACACTTGTTGATACACAAGGTTTCGAGCTTTCAGATAATGCAGAAGTTAAGGGAAGCCTCAGAGATATGACTAAGCTTGCTCATGCATATGCTGAAGCTACAACAGCTAAAATTTCATTGATTGTTGGTAAGGCTTATGGTCCAGCTTACATTGCGCTTGCAGGAAAAGGTGCAAACGCAGACCTTACTTACGCATATCCAGTAGCTATTATTTCTGCTCTTGCACCTGAAACAGCTATTGAATTCTTAAAACATGATGAGCTTAAGGGTGCTGCTGATCTTGACAAAAAGAGAAAAGAACTTGCAGATGAATATTGTGTAAATGAAGCTTCAGCTTTTAAAGCTGCTGAAGATAACTGCATTGATGATATAATTGATCCTGCAGATACTAGAGCAACAATAATTACAGCTCTTGAAATTCTTGCTGGTAAGAGAATAAGCAGACTCCCAAAAAAGCATAGTAATATGCCTTTCTAAGAATTATTAATATTATTTTGGAGGAATTTATATGAAAAGATATAACATAACAGTAAACGGTAAAACATATGACGTAGCAGTTGAAGAAGCTGGCCAGACATCATCTGCACCAGTTGCAACTCCAGTACCTACTGCTACACCGTCACCAGTAGCAGCACCAGCAGCATCTCCTGCTCCTGCACCACAGGTAACAGGCGGAACAGAAATAAATGCTCCAATGCCTGGTAATGTTCTTGACGTTAAAGTTAAAGTTGGTGATAAGGTTGAAAACGGAACACCTGTTATTGTGCTTGAAGCTATGAAAATGGAGAATGACGTTGTTTCTCCAGTTGCTGGTACAGTTGCAAGCATTAGTGTAAAAAAAGGTGACACAGTAGATTCAGGAACACTTATTGCTGTTATTCAATAATTACGAAAGGCGGATATAACACGATGGGAAAAATCAAAATTACGGAAACCGTCTTGCGTGATGCTCATCAA
This sequence comes from Bacillota bacterium, assembly GCA_023395435.1. GTDB lineage: Bacteria > Bacillota > Clostridia > Oscillospirales > Ruminococcaceae > SZUA-444. The sequence continues at coordinate 5,346 of JAEWZG010000111.1, read as the reverse complement.
TCTTTGATTGCAACTCGTATGACAATGGATGAAATGCTTCCTATTCTTCCTGCTATGGATAAGATAGGATTTTATTCAGTAGAAGCATGGGGCGGAGCTACATTTGATTCCTGTCTTCGTTTCTTGAATGAAGATCCATGGGAAAGACTTCGCACACTAAAGAAAAATTTACCTAATACAAAAATCCAGATGCTTTTCAGAGGACAAAATATGCTTGGTTATCGCCACTATGCTGACGATGTTGTTGAATATTTTGTTCAGAAATCTGTAGCAAATGGTATTGATATCATCAGAATTTTTGATGCATTAAATGACATCAGAAATCTTGAAACAGCAATTAAAGCTGCAAAAAAAGAAGGCGCACATACTCAGGTTGCTATTTCTTATACACTTGGTGATATATTCACAGATGAGTACTATATGGATTATGCAAAACAGATTAGAGATGCTGGTGCAGATTCAATTTGTATCAAGGATATGGCTGCTTTGCTTACACCATATAAAACAGCAGAGCTTGTTAAGAAAATCAAATCTGTTGTTAACCTTCCTGTACAGCTTCATACTCACTATACATCTGGTCTTGCTTCAATGTGCTTGTTAAAGGGTGTTGAAGCTGGTGCAGATATTATTGATACTGCAATGTCACCATTAGCTTTAGGAACATCACACGCCCCAACAGAATCTATGGTTGCTGCTCTCCAGGGAACAGAATACGATACAGGACTTGATCTTTCAAAGCTCACAGAAGTAAGAGATTACTTTATGAAGCTAAGACAGAAATATCTTGACAGTGGCTTGCTTGATCCAAAGATGCTTGCTACAGATGCTTCAGCACTTATCTATCAGGTTCCAGGCGGAATGCTTTCAAATCTTCTTTCACAGCTTAAACAGGCTGGAAAGGTTGATAAGTTTGAGGATGTTCTTCGTGAAGTACCAAGGGTTCGTGCGGATTCTGGTATGCCGCCACTTGTTACTCCGACATCACAGATTGTTGGTACTCAAGCAGTATTTAACATAATAACAGGTGAAAGATATAAGACAGTTACTAAGGAATTCAAGGGACTTGTCAGAGGAGAATATGGTAAAACACCTGCTCCAATTGATCCTGAATTTAGAAAGAAAATTATCGGTGATGCTGATCCTATCGATTGCCGTCCTGCTGACTTACTTAAACCAGAGCTTGATAAGCTCCGTGAAGAATGTGCTGAATGGGTTGAACAGGAAGAAGACGTTCTCAGTTATGCACAGTTTGGACCGGTTGCTACAAAATTTTTTGAGAAGAGAAGAAATAAAAAGTACAATATCGACGGTACTCATTCAGACACACAGAATATGGTTCATCCAGTATAAATTATTAAATAGCTACCATTAGGTAGCTATTTTTTTGGATGACATTACTTGCTTTATTCGCTGATAAATGCTATAATAATTTAAATATTGAATTGTTGCTTATTTAAAAAGCGAAATAGATACTAATATATCGAAAGATGTGATAATATGGTAAAAAGCATGACCGGATATGGCAGAGCATTAGCAGATATTGATGGAAAAAACATTCTTGTTGAAATTCGTTCTGTTAATCATAGATATTTTGAGTTTTCTTCAAGAGTTCCAAGAGCATATGGCTATCTTGAGGAAAAGTTGAAATCAGGACTTAATAATAAGATATCACGTGGTAAGGTTGAAGTATGTGTTTCAATCTATAACACAAATGGTATTGATGAGCAGATTGCAATTAATGAATCAGTAGCAAAGGGATACGTTGATGCCTTGAAAAAAGCAAATGTAGCATTAAACCTTAACGATGATCTTTCATTATCACACTTGCTGAGAATTTCAGATGTATTTACTGTTACTAAAGAAATTGATGATGAGGACGAAATATGGAATCTTGTTTATCCAGTTTTCAATGAAGCTATAGATAAATTCATTGCAATGCGTGAAGTTGAAGGTTCTAAAATGTTTGACGATATTATGGGTAGGCTTGACTATATTGAAAAGAATATTGAAATCATTGAAAAACAATCACCCGAAACAACAAAAAATTACCGTGAGAAGCTATATACGAAATTAAAAGAACTTTTAGCTGACAATAATATTGATGAACAGAGAATTTTGACTGAAGCAGCAATTTTCTCCGAAAAAACTGCTGTTGATGAAGAAACTGTCCGTTTAAGAAGCCACATCAATCAGTTCAGGGATTTAATAAAGTCAAATGAGGCAATTGGCAGGAAGCTTGACTTCCTTGTTCAGGAGTTTAACCGTGAGGTTAACACAATAGGTTCAAAGGCGCAGGATTTAGAAATTACTAAAATTGTTGTTGATCTCAAATCTGAAATTGAAAAAATCAGAGAACAAATTCAGAATATAGAATAGGTGATAGTATGCAGCTTATTAATATCGGTTTTGGCAACATGGTTTCATCATCAAGATTATTAGCAATAGTAAGTCCTGAATCTGCACCAATAAAAAGAATTATTCAGGAAGCAAAAGAAAAACGAAATCTAATTGACGCGACGTACGGACGAAGAACACGTGCAGTAATAATAATGGATACTGATCATGTTATTTTATGTGCATCCTTGCCAGAAACTGTTGCAGGCAGAATGGAAGCGGAGGATGAGAATGAATAGTGGAGTATTATATGTAGTTTCTGCACCTTCTGGTTGTGGGAAGGGTACTATTCTTGAAACTGTTCTTAAGAATAATAAAAACATTTATTATTCAGTTTCAGCAACAACAAGATCTCCTCGTGAAGGTGAAAAAGAAGGAATCAATTATTATTTTCTCTCAAAGGAGGAATTTCAGAAGCTAATTGCTAATCAAGGAATGCTTGAACATGCTTGCTTCTGTGATAATTTTTATGGAACTCCCAGAAAGCAGGTCGAAGAAAAGCTTCGTGAGGGTTATGATGTTATTCTGGAAATTGAAACAAATGGAGCAATGCAGATAAAAAAGAACTTTCCGGATGCGATATTGATATTTATTCTTCCACCGTCAGTTTCTGAACTTCGCAGACGTTTATTTAAAAGACGAACTGAAACAGAAGAAGTTATTGAAAAAAGGTTAAGCGAAGCTAAGTATGAGATTTCTCTCGCAAAAAATTATGATTATATAATGATAAATGCCGAGCTTGAGAAAGCCATATCTGATTTTGAGGCAATTATTGCAGCTTCAAAACTGACAAATAAAAAAAACTCAAATAAAATAGAAGAGGTGTTAAATAATGCTTAGACCAGCAGTATCACAAATTTTAAAAAGCAATGAAAGCTATTATTCATTGGTAATAGCAGTTGCTAAAAGAGCAAGACAGATTGCTGATGAATTAGTTGAAAACAAGGAGACTTTGGAGGAAAAACCAGTCAAAACGGCTGTCGAAGAATTTGCAATAGGACAGTACAGGATTATTGAAGATCCTTCAATATCAAAAAGAAAATAAATAATTTTAATATGAGGTGATAAAAATGCTTGGTAATTTTATGGTTGCAAAAGTAGCATTAAGTAGCACCTCATATAATTATGATATGGAGTATAGCTATTTCATATCAAAAGAGCTTGAAGATAAGATTCAGGCTGGTATGCGTGTACTTGTTCCGTTTGGACGTGGTAACAGAAAGCGTATTGGATTTGTTACAAGGACATATTTCAAGGATTATTTTGATCCGGCTTTAAAGCCGATATTAAGTGTTATTGACTCTGCTCCTTGTGTAAATGAGGAACTAATGAAAATTATTTTCTGGCTTAAGGAAAATACCTTCTGCACTTATTTTGAGGCTTTGAGTTCAGTAATTCCACGTGGATTGGGAATAAATTTTAATACTAAATATTCTCTTAGTAATAAGGATATTGATTTATCACTTGAACCTGCTGAGATGGAATTTATTAAATCCTTAAAAAATTCTACATCATCACAAGAATTTAATAAATTAATTGAAAATGCATTTGAGAGTAATAATCGAAAAATAATTGAAAGTCTTGTAGAAAAAGGCTATCTTGTTGAATGCAATGAATTCAAACGTAATGTCGGTGACGAAACTGTCAGAATGGTAAGGCTCTCTGACAGATATGCAAGCGAAAGCTTCCCATTAAAGCTTACAAAAAAGCAAAACACAATAATTGAAATGCTTGAAGAATGTGGCTGTGCATCAGTCAAGGAAATTTGTTATCTTTGCAATGTTACTTCTTCGGTGATAAATGCTTTAGTAAAAAAAGAAGTCCTTACTGTATATGATTACGAGGTGCTTAGAAACCCTATACCAAATGAAATTGAAGCACAAAATCCTGATAAAATTATATTATCTGATGAACAGGTGAAAGTCTTTGAGGGAATTAAAGAACTTATATCGCTAAATAAAGCCGGCGGAGCACTCTTGCACGGAATTACGGGAAGTGGAAAGACTTCAGTTTTTATAAAATTGATTGATTATACCCTAAAAATGGACAAGACTGTTATTTTGCTGATTCCTGAAATATCACTTACTCCACAGATAGTTGCAAAATTCAGAGCGCTATTTGACAAAACTATCGCAGTAATTCATAGTAACCTTTCTCTTGGGCAAAGAGTGGACGAGTATAAGCGTATAAAGTCGGGAGATGCTAAAATTGTCATTGGAACACGAAGTGCAGTTTTTGCCCCTCTTAAAAATATTGGACTAATCATAATGGATGAAGAGGGCGAGCGTACCTATAAATCCGAGGCATCGCCACGATATCATGCAAGAGATGTTGCTATTCAGCGGTGTGGTTATCATAACGCGTTGTTGTTGCTTGCATCAGCAACTCCATCAATAGAAAGCTATTATTTTGCTCAGAATGGAAGATACAAGCTGTATGAATTAAATGAAAGATATTCGAAAGCAGTATTGCCTCAGGTTGTAATAGTTGATATGCAGCTTGAAGCACAGAATGGCAATAACAGTATCTTTAGTAATGAGCTGATTAATAAAATAAATGCAAATATAGAGAAAAAAGAGCAGACTATTCTGCTATTAAATAGAAGAGGCTATCATACATACATCAGTTGTCTTGATTGCCGTGAGCCTCTTGCTTGCCCGTATTGTAGTATTCCTTTGACGTATCATAAACCAAACGGAATGCTGATGTGTCATTATTGCGGTTATTCACGCCACTTAGAAGAAAAATGCGAGAAGTGTGGCAGCACACACTTGCACCCGACGGGTGTAGGCACACAAAAGCTTGAGGATGAGATTGAAAGACTTTTCCCAACCGCAAGAGTCCTGCGTATGGATGCGGATACAACATATTCAAGATATTCCTATGAAAAAAACTTTAACGATTTTGGCGATGGGAAATATGATATAATGATAGGGACACAGATGATAGCAA
>JAEWZG010000023.1 GCA_023395435.1 Bacillota bacterium | reverse complement strand
TCCTACGTTAAAGAATTATCTTAGATCTGATAATTAAAAAAATGCAGCGTAATCGCTGCATTTTTTAGTGTATATAATCTTTCAGTTTTTCAAAATCAGCAATTGCCAGTGGCTTTAATGATGGAGTCCTCATTATTGCGGCAGGATGAAATACAGGGAAAAGAATTCTACCGTTATGCTCAATAAAAGTACCGTGGATTTTTGTTATAGCGGCATTATTCCCTAAAAAGTATTTGCAGGCGTAATTCCCCACGAGGATAATGATTTTTGGATTGTGAAGTTCAATCTGTCTGTCAAGATAACCCTTGCAGGCTTTGGTTTCGTCTGCTTTAGGATTCCTGTTTTCGGGTGGTCGGCATTTTAATGTATTTGTAATATAAAGATTTCTTTCTCTGCTTATTCCAATATCAGAAAGCATCTGCATTAAAAGCTGTCCACTTCTGCCAACAAAAGGCTCTCCCCTTTCGTCCTCCGTTGCACCTGGTGCTTCACCGATAAGCATTATGTCAGCCCCGATAACACCAGCACCTGTTATTGCGTTTTTTCTCAAAGAGTGTAATAAACATTTATCGCAGGTTGAAATTTCTTTTTGCAGATCACTAAACATTTTTTCCATAGCTTGACCTCTTTTTAAAAAAGTAGTACAATATTTTAGTACAATTATTATATATCGGAGGAACTAAAATGTCAAAATTTATCGTTGAAACATCTGCTCGCCACATTCACGTAACAGAAGCTGATCTTGCGCTACTTTTCGGTGAAGGTGCAAAGCTTACAAAAAAGAAAGACCTTTCACAGCCAGGACAGTTTGCTTGTGAAGAAAGAGTAACAATTGTCGGACCTAAGAAGGAACTTGATGGCGTATCAATTCTTGGACCTTGCCGTCCTGCTACACAGATTGAGTTATCTGCTACTGATGCTCGTTCAATCGGACTTCCAATAGCTATTAAGGAATCAGGCGATATTGCTGGAACACCTGGATGCAAAATTGTTGGCCCTTGCGGAGAAATTGAAATTAAGGAAGGCGTAATTGTCGCAAAAAGACATATTCACCTTACACCAGAAGATGCTACTGAATTGAATGTTAAGGATAAGGAAATCGTATGGGTTAAGGTTGAGACGCCTGACAGAACAGCTATACTTGGTGATGTTGTTTGTCGTGTTCATCCTAATTTTGCCCGTGCTATGCACATTGATACTGATGAATCAAATGCTATAGGTGCAGGACGTGACCAGATGGGCGAAATCGTTAAACTATAATTTCTAATTATAATAAATTTTTCTTAAAAGGTTGGCATAAGCTGACCTTTTTTTTGTTTTTAATTACATATATGAAATAATAATATTTTTTTATATTAAGGATAAAATATGTGTATCGGAGGTGATTTCATTGGAACAGAACAATATAAATTTACCATTCGGAATAAATACCTTCACAACAGAACCTAAACCAGATGCAAAAAATATTACAGCACTTATCAAACACAGCGGGAAAGTAACAGGATATGAACTTTCAAACGGAGAAATTGTTTCAAAAGCCGACGGAATTGCTCTTGCAAAAGCGGGAGAATTAAAAAACGTCGGAGTAGCCACCCGCAAAGGAAATGAGTACCTTCGAACTTTGCCAGACGGAAGCGAGGGTAACAACCTTAGCAATCTACCATCTGTCACTGCTGACATCAATGAAAATCAGGGGTAATGTTTTACCTCTGATTTTTTATTGTTTTTTTAAAAAGCTTATGTTATAATATTATTTGTCGAAAAAATAAAATTATTATGGAGAGTTGTCCGAGAGGTCGAAGGTGCGAAACTCGAAATTTCGTGTGGGCTTAAAACTCACCCAGGGTTCAAATCCCTGACTCTCCGCCAAATATTCATCACTCTACTTAAACGTCGTAAGAAAATTCTTATGACGTTTATTTTATAGGAGGCATAAGATGGGATTTCTTGAATCTTATAAAAGACTGGATAATCTATGCAAGGATTTATTTCGCAGTGAAAAAGGTGTGAGCTCGTATATTGATAGTATGGAACAATACGGGGATATACATAATAGGGTACAAAACTGGGATTATGACTATAAGCAACTTAAGCATTATCGTCACATACGAAATTTAATAGCTCACGACAACTCTGCTAGTGAAAATAATACATGCAAAGATAGTGATACGCAGTGGATTAAGCAGTTTCATCAACGAATTCTCAGCAGTACTGACCCGCTTGCATTATACGAAGCAAAGAGAGCTCATGCCCAAAAAGCACAAAATATGAAGACCAATCAGACTAATAAATCTGTACATAAAATCCATAATAAAATTAATAATAGTATAAAAGACAACATTTGTAATTTTATTTACCTATTAATTACAATTATTGTTGTATTCATAGTTTTGGGTATTATATTAACCATATAAACCTTAGACATAACGTAGAATAAATGAATGATGAGATGTTGCTTGCTACCACTTAATAAATAAGTATTTTGATATAATATATTCATTAGCGCTTATAAATTATATTATTATCTTGTCGTTATAAATATTCTGGTAATGTGAATTATTTAATTTTTTGCTAATTATGATGAGAAAAGCTTGAAAAATGTTTTAATATTTGGTATTATATTTTCTAAGGGTGTGATTATTACGAAAAAGAATGTTATTAAATTTATTATATGTGCTTCTATTTATTTTTTTAATTCTTTCCTAGTTGTTTATGTAAACGTTTGCAGTGTTGATGATATTTCAATTTTCAAGAAAACGCTTTTACCTATACAGACTTTAAGCGGAATATTAATAACAGTATGCACTCTTGTCCTTGTGTACATGACTGTATCCTTGAAGAAACCCGGATTCATTTTTTCTCTTGTATGCTCAATATCATTTTTATTTTATTCAACTTTTATTGCACTATTTACTCAAAAATACCAGTCGCTTGTCGGTTTATCACAATATGTACTTGCTTTTGTAACTGTATGTCTTATTTACATATTCATACATAAAAATGAAAAGTTTCAAAAAAACCTATACGATATAGCATATTATGATTCTCTTACTCAAATTCCAAACAGACAATTCTTCAATGAATTTATCGATAAACAAACAACCAGCTCAGATGTGAATAAATTTGCACTTATTTTTGCTGACTTTGATAATTTTAAAAAAATAAATGATACGCTTGGTCATAAAACAGGCGACCAAATATTAAAGAAGGTAGTAAATAAATGGCTTGCTGAACTAGCCAATAATGAAAAAATGTTCAGGATCGGTGGCGATGAATTTGCTATTGTGATAAATGACTTTAAAGATAATGTTGAGCTGATTACGCGGATTAAAAGCTTGTCACGTTCAATAGAAAACAATATTGATGTCAATGATGGTAATGTATTTCTTTCAGCAAGCTTTGGTATCTCAATATATCCTGATGATGCAACAGAAACTGCTTCGTTGATGAAATATGCTGATATTGCAATGTATAATGCAAAATATGATGATTCAAGTATTTGTTGCTTTTTTGATGAAGAAATGTATATGGCAAGAAAAAGAAATGTTGAAGTTGAACGTATTTTAAGAACTGCATTGAGCGAAAACGGGTTTTCTCTTGTTTTTCAGCCACAATATTATATAAATCCGAAGTCACTTCGTGGATTCGAATGCTTATTAAGATTAAAAGATTCAGCAAATGCAAACATCGGTCCGGCAGAATTTATTCCTATTGCTGAAAAAAGTGGGCTTATTATTGAAATTGATAAATGGGTTCTCCAGAATTCAATGATAACCTTTAAACCACTTTTGGATAAAGATCCAAATCTGCTTCTTACTATAAATATTTCTGTACCACATCTTATTCATCCTGATTTTATTTCTGATGTTGCTGATATAATTGAGAAAACTGATTTTCCACCTAAGAATCTTGAATTTGAAATTACTGAAACCGTACTTATTGAGTCAATCGCAAAAGCTGCTGACATAATTATAAAAGTTAAAGAAATGGGGATTGCTATTGCCCTTGACGATTTCGGGACAGGTTATGCTTCATTACGATACCTCACAAAGCTCCCTATTGATATACTAAAGGTCGATAAATGTTTTACTGACATTCTTGTTGATGAGCAAAGTCGAACTAATTTCATTGAAGCAATTATTTCAATGGGACATGTTCTCAATTTCCAGATCGTATCAGAGGGTGTTGAACTTCAGGAACAACTTGATATATTAAAATCATTGAATTGTGACTGTATTCAGGGGTATATATGGGGACGTCCTTCAAGCATTATTGATGCTTCAAAGCTTGTTGATAAGGTTGATGAGATTGAACTTATACATAATTAATATAATAAGTAATCCCCCACATTTAATTGTGGGGGATTGTTTTATTAAAAATTTAGTATCAATAATTGCACTTCTATAGATTCAAATTAGCTGAAGAATATCCATAATTTCCTGTTTTGTCGCAAGATTATATGAAAAAGCTGTTGCTGAACCTGAAGCTAAACCAAGCTTTAATGCATAGCTATAATCATTCTTTTCAATAAAACCTGCAACGAAGCCCGCTACCATTGAATCACCTGCACCAACAGTATTTTTTACATTACCCTTTACTGCATCCATTTTGTAGTCTTTTCCGTTTTCATCAACGAGGATTGCACCTTTTCCTCCCATAGAAACAAGAACATTTCCTGCACCTTTTTCCTGAAGCTTTTTTGCATAGCAGATAATATCGTCATCTGTATCAAGCTTAACATTAAAAATTTCTTCAAGTTCAAAATTATTAGGTTTTACCAAAAACGGTTTATACTTAAGAACATTGCACAGTAGGTCTTTTGTTGCATCAACAACAAATTTAATTCCCTTATTTCTAAGTCTTTCCATTATCTTTTCATATATATCATCAGGTATACTTTTCGGAATACTTCCCGCAAGGATAAGAATATCTCCGCTTTTTAAATCACTTAGCTTTTCGAAAAGTTCATCAACTGCACTTTGTGGGATATCAGGACCGTTACCGTTTATTTCAGTTTCTTCATCCGACTTAATCTTTACATTTATTCTTGTGAGTCCTTCATTAAGTTCAATAAAATCTGTTTTTACACCTTCTTTTTCAAGCTTATTTTTAATTTCCTCACCGGTAAAGCCTGCTATAAAGCCGAGTGCGATATTCTTTACTCCGAGGTTATTGAGAATAACAGAAACATTGATTCCTTTTCCGCCAATCTGTACATCATCCGATTCAGTTCTGTTTACATATCCGAGCTTTAAGTCCGGTACTTTAACTACATAATCAATCGCAGGATTAAAGGTAACTGTATATATCATTTACTTTATACCTCCTTGATAACGAATAAAAAATATGTTTATAATTGTTCAAAGTGTAAGCCTTGCTTGATTTTTATATCGTTTATATTATCATCATTTCCATACATTGTCAATGTTTTAATTTGAAACATAAAATAAAAGCCCATTTATTAATGGGCTTTTTACTATTCACATATTGAAATTATTGCATTAGCAAAAATTTTTGCATTAAGAATAAGATTATCAAGCAACATAAATTCATCAGCACCGTGCATATTATTATCCTCACCCGGAAATATAGCACCGAAGGCAACTCCACCTTTAGTATTATGAACATAGGTACCGCCACCTATCGCCTTGCAGTATGCTTCATTGCCAGTACATTCATTATAAACCTTTAAAAGCTTCTGGACAAATTCTGAATTCTCATCCACGTGATGTGGCTCATCACCCTGAATATCTGTTATAACAAATCCATATTCTAATAATGACGCTGACAGCTTGTCAGAGACTTTTTTCATGTTATAGCACACTGGGAATCTTATATCGACTTTTCCTGTGCCTTTTCCATTTTCAAAATCAAAAACACTAAAGGTAAGAGTCAGGTTGCCTGAAATATCATCAGAGGATTTTACCCCGGTTGATGCTCCGTCAGTTTCATTGTATGGGAAAAGCTTTGAAAGTGATGTAATATATTCAAAGCTTGTGCTATCTGTTACGTTCATTTCTGATAAAAGCTTTATTAATCCTGTGAGAGCATTATTACCCTTTTCTGGTGTTGATGCATGTGCACCAGTGCCTTTTGCTGTAATTGTTATTATATTAGAAGAAGCTTTAAAATCAAATTTTAATGTTGAATTATATGCAGAAATAAAGCCTTTAATTTCGTGCTCAGAAAATCCCGCTAACTGCACAACTGCCTCAGCAGGGACGGCATTTATTGCTTTTCCACCTGAAAACTTAATAATTTTCTTTTCAGATGTTTCATCTTTAATACTTTTTGCGAAAGTAATTCTCAGCATACCTTTTTCGATATTTATAACAGGATAATCCCCATCAGGCGTAAAAAGCATAGGTGGCATACTTTCCTTTTTAAGATAGTATTTTAAGTCGGCTGAACCGTTTTCCTCATTTGTACCAACAATCATTCTCACATTTTTTGAAAGCTTTATCCCACTTTCCCTCACTGCCATCAGAGCAAATAAGGTTGCTACCGCAGGACCTTTATCATCAATTGTTCCTCGCCCTATAAGTTTCCCGTCAGTGACTGTGAGTTCAAAAGGCGGATATGTCCAGCCCATTCCCTCAGGAACAACATCAAGGTGACATAGTATTCCGAGTTCTGGCTCACCCTCGCATAAGTCAATTGTTCCGACATAATTATCAATATTTCTTGTGATAAAGCCATTATCTTTTGCTATTGAAAGCATTTTTTCTAATGCTTCGGCTGGATACTCACCAAAAGGCATATCAGATTTTTCTTCACCCATTACACTTGGTATTTTTATTAATTGCGATAGTGCTTCTATCATCTTTTCCTTATTGTTATCTATAAAAGTATCTATATTTTTGTTCATAAGTCCTCCTGATATTTATTGATATTTATATTATATCTTATTTATATTGGTTTTAAAACAAAAATAAAAAACTGATGCATTTTCATACATCAGTAATTATAACTTTATTTATAGTTTTCAGGCATAAATACTTTGTTTGAAGATGCAAGCATATTAACAGCATACTGATAATCTACATAATATTTTTTATAATCACCTGACTTTATGTAAACATTAACGGTAGTTATACCCGCCTGTTCGAAAGCACCAGAAAATTCACCATAGAAATTCTTGCTCTTAAATAAATGTTTTTCGCCTGACATTGGGTCAAAGTAAGAACAATAAATATTCCAAGGATGTCTTCCATTCACTCTGATAATAGTATTCATCTGAACTGCATCTATCTGAGCCTGAATGCATTCACCGTCGTGAATCATTTTATTTTTTGTAAAAGATTTTACTATCATTACAACTATTGGTATTATTCCGACCAAAGCAAAAACAATTCCCAAAATAATTCCAACTACAATACCATTAGCATCTGATTTACTTAGAAAGTCATCAGGATCATTGGGATTATAATATACTTCAATTCTATCGCCAACGTGCATTCCAGTTTTATATGAATTAATCTCACCTTCGTATTTTTTTTCATCAACATAAAAACTTACAAAAACATCATGCTCAGTTCTTCTATTATCACCTGAACCTGTTATTCGTGTATTTATGTCTATAATTGTCGCCTGAGCTATTTTGCTGTTTTTAATAAATTCCTCATTACTGTCCTTCTGATTAAGACAAATAAATGACATTGTTATACCTACTACAGCAAAAATTCCACAAAAGAAAACAAGAAAAATATTTTTTTTCATAAATACCTCCAAGTATATTTCTATTATTATACATCTAATAACCCCATTTGTAAATATATTTAATTATTTTTACCTACATTATCTTGAAACTACTTAACTTAATAATATATGTTATAAAAAAACAATCCCGATATAAATATCGGGATTTTAATTTATTCTTCGTTATTTTTCTTTGAAGCTGATGATTTATTTAGTATAAATATCGTCAGCACTATTACCGCTGTTACGATGAAAATACCAGCCATTCCTTTTGCCATTATCGGCAGTGTATCAAGAAATCCATCTATATTAATATTCATAATAATCACCTATCCTATCAAGCTTAAAATCATACCGCCAGCAATAACTGAAGCGACCTGACCTGAAACATTTACACCAATTGCGTGCATCAGAAGGAAATTCTGGTTATCTTCCTTAAGTCCCATTTTGTGCACAACTCGTGCTGACATAGGGAATGCTGAAATACCAGCCGCACCTATCATTGGGTTGATTTTCTTTTTTAGGAAAACGTTAAGAAGCTTTGCAAACAATACTCCGCCGACTGTATCAAAGATGAATGCAACAAGTCCCAGACCCATAATGAGCATTGTCTCCCATGTCAAGAATTCATCTGCCTGCATTCTTGTTGCTATTGTCAAACCGAGAAGTAACGTAATAAGATTTGCAAGCTGCTTCTGTGCAGTTTCTGAAAGAGAATTAAGAACAGTACATTCACGAATGAGGTTACCAAACATTAAAAATCCGATAAGCACAACTGATTTTGGAGAAATAAAACCGACAATCATTGTTACTACAACTGGGAAGAGGATACGCGTTGCCTTGCTGATATTTTTCTGTTCATAAGGCATACGAATTAAACGTTCCTTTTTAGAGGTAAGTGCTTTTATAATCGGTGGCTGAACAATAGGAACAAGTGCCATATATGAATATGCCGCTACCGCTATTGCTCCCATATATTTCGAATTAAAATACTGTGAAACGAATATTGAAGTAGGTCCGTCTGCTGCACCTATAATACCAATTGAAGCAGCATCCTTAAGCTCAAATCCAAAAAGAACCGCCATACTTAATGTAAAGAATATACCGAACTGGGCGGCCGCACCGAAAATCATGAGCTTCGGATTTGAAAGCAGTGGTCCAAAATCAATCATCGCGCCAATACCGATAAACAATAGCAACGGGAATAACTCGTTTGCTATACCAGCTTTAAACAGAACATCAAGGGCGCCAATTTCCTTTCCCTGAGTAACAGCACCTGATAAAGGTAAATTTACAAGTATTGCACCAAAGCCCATTGGCAATAGCAGAGCAGGCTCCATATCCTTTTTAATTGCCAGAAAAATTAGCAATCCGCCGAGAACCCACATAACAATCTGTTGCCATTCAATGTGAGTGAAATTTTCATAAAGTATTTCCATTAGATATCCTCGCTTAATTAATTTTTAAATAAGTATAACAATATAATATTAAAGTAAATAAAATAGACAGGCAAGACAAGTAATCATTTCTTTATATAATCTTTATATTATTCGACTTTATTTAACGATATATTTATATTAGTAATAGCATAATAAAAAACTTTTTAATTTGGTTTTGCATAATTAGACTTTATTTTATTTCAATACTATGGTACAATTACTTCGGGTGAACATAATGGAAAAAAAAGCAAAACAATTTCTTAACAGATACTTTAAATTTTCGCTTAAAGGAGCTTTTATTACACTTTTAATATTAACTTTATCAATAGGTACTTGTTATTTACTTAAATTTTTTAATAATGGTTTTGAATTTGTAACAATGATTTTTATACTATCTGTATTTTTAATATCGGTTTGTACGGATGGTTATCTATTCGGTATAGTATCGTCATTGTTTTGTGTACTTGCTGCAAACTTTATATTTACTTATCCCTATTTTGAATTTAACTTTACAATGCCTGGATATCCATTAACAATCATCTGTATGCTTGTGGTTTCGATTACAACAAGTGCACTGACAACTAAAATTAAACAGCATGAAAGTATTAGATTTGAGGCTGAGCGTGAAAAAACAAAGAGTAATCTTCTTCGTGCAGTTTCACATGACTTACGAACACCACTAACTTCAATTCTAGGCGCAAGCTCAGCTATAATCGAAAACGATGATATCCTTGATAAGAAAGACAGACTTAAACTACTTTCTGAAATTAAAGAGGACGCAGGCTGGCTTATAAGAATGGTAGAAAATCTTCTTTATATAACCCGTATTGATGCTGAGTATGGTGCTAAAATAACAAAGCAGAATGAAGCCTGTGAGGAAGTTATTGCTGATTCAGTTGCAAAATTCAAAAACAGATTTCCTGGAAATAATGTTAAAATTAAAATACCTGATGATCTGATGATGATTCCAATGGATGCTATTCTTATCGAGCAGGTTATTGTAAATCTTCTTGAGAATGTTGTTATCCATGCGAAAGATGCTACAAAAATTGAATTATCTCTTTATACCAAGGATAAGAATGCTGTTTTTGAGGTTTCTGATAATGGCTGTGGAATCAATCAAAATATACTTCCTCACATTTTTGATGGAAGTTTCAAGCAGAACTATGAAAACGAAAGCGACAAGAAAAAAAATATGGGTATTGGCTTATCAGTATGCAACACAATAATTAAAGCGCACAACGGAACTATGTCCGTTAATAACAAAAAATCAGGTGGAGCTGTTTTCCGCTTTACACTACCACTAGAGGAGGACAAAAATGAACAGTAAGTACACTGTCCTTATCGTTGAAGATGAAAATAATATCAGTAGTTTTATGACAACTATTCTGACTGCAAACAACTACAATGTCATCCGTGCAAAAGATGGAGCAGAGGCGTATATGATGATTACTTCATATTGCCCTGATGTAGTTATTCTTGATTTAGGTTTGCCTGACATTGATGGTACAAAGATTATTAAATCTGTTCGTGAATGGTCACTTGTTCCTATTATTGTTGTTTCTGCAAGATCACATGAGCGTGATAAGGTAACTGCTCTTGACCTTGGTGCTGATGATTATGTAACAAAACCTTTCGGAACAAGCGAATTGCTTGCTCGAGTGCGTACTACTTTAAGGCACGTAAATAACCGAGATGCAAGTGAAGGAAATATCCAGACAGGCTCTTTCACAAATGGTGGGCTTTGTGTTGATTATGACAAGCGCCACGTTTTTATTAATGGAGAGGATGCACATCTTACTCAGAACGAATTCAAGATTGTTGCACTTCTTGCAAAATATGCTGGAAAAGTTCTTACATATGAATTCCTAATTAAAAATATTTGGGGGCCAAATTTTAAGTGTGATAATCAGATTCTTCGTGTCAATATGGCTAATATTCGTCGTAAAATTGAAAAAACTCCTGCCGAGCCACAGTATATTGTCACCGAAATGGGTGTAGGATATAGAATGATAGAAAAAGAGTAATCTTTTTAACGACTTCTTAATATTTTTTGTACTCATCTTAACAGTAATTAATGCATATTTTAAGTAAAATAAATGTGTAAGTATGATTAATGAATAAAATGAGGTTTTTATGGGACTTGGGAAGTTTAAAATAACTAAAAACAAATATAATATATATTTCCTGTTCTGACAGGCGTATTTATTTATACGTCTAAGGGCAGGCTTTTTTATTTTTCAAAAACATCGATTCTCAAAATGTAAGTATTTCAAAAATATTAGCCCAGATATCAATAAGATTATCAATTTATAATATTATGATAATACCTTATTTATATATAGCCTTGATATGTTTTAAACACAAAATAATATTATCAAGGTCAACAACTTATTGAATTAGTTTATTTTAAAGGAAGTGATTATTATGCAACTTAGTTTTTCTTATTTTATTGATCAGCTGATTTCAAACCCAATACTGCTTACTACTGTAATTCTTACATTAGGCGTTATATTTGTAAACGGCTGGACTGATGCCCCAAACGCTATTGCTACCTGTGTAGCGACACGTTCAATGTCGCCAAGGGCTGCTATATTGATGTCTGCGGCTTTTAACTTTTTAGGCGTTTTAGTTATGACACTTGTTAATGCAACAGTTGCTGAGACCATAAAAAACATGGTAAACTTTAATGGTAATACTGATGATGCCATTATTGCTTTATGTGCCGCCTTGTTTGCAATAATTGTATGGGCAGTGGCTGCGTGGTACTTCGGTATTCCTACAAGTGAAAGTCATGCTCTTATAGCTGGACTTTCTGGAGCTGCCATTGCATTACACAATGGTCTTAAGGGAGTTAACGGAAGCGAATGGGTAAAGGTGCTTTATGGACTTATCCTCTCGACCTTCCTTGGATTTGCAATTGGCTTTGTTTTCACAAAAATCACTGTCTTAATATGTAAAAAAATTGACAGAAGAAAAACAACTACACCATTCAAGTACGGACAGATTTTCGGTGGAGCAGCAATGTCATTCATGCATGGTGCACAGGATGGTCAAAAGTTTATGGGTGTACTTATTCTTGGTGTCTTCCTTGTAAACGGAAAAGATACAACAGGAAATGCTGCAATTCCTATTTGGATGATGCTTTTATGTTCAGCTGTTATGGCTCTCGGAACATCAATAGGTGGATATAAAATCATTAAAGCTGTTGGTATGGATATGGTTAAGCTTGATAAATATCAAGGTTTCTGTGCTGACCTTGCCGGTGCGTCCTGCTTATTGCTTTCATCACTCTTTGGTATTCCTGTAAGTACAACACATACAAAGACAACAGCTGTAATGGGTGTTGGTGCAACAAAGAGACTGTCGGCAGTAAACTTAGGTGTTGTTAAAGATATGGTTTTCACATGGATTTTAACCTTCCCTGGATGTGGAATCATAGGATTCGGAATGGCTAAATTACTCTTATTAATTTTTTAATTAGAAAGGATGAATTATAATGGCAAAAAAGAATGAAAATTATTATTATAACAGCTTTTGCGAAAGCGCAGCAATTTCTTATGAGGCAGCTTTAAAACTTAAAAGCGTCTTAGAGCATTTTGATGCAGACAACATGCAATCAAGCCTTGATGAAATACACATGATTGAGCATAAAGGCGATGAGAAAAAGCATGAGGTGTTCTCTGAGCTTGTAAAAGCTTTCATTACGCCTATTGAACGTGACGATATAATGAATTTGAGCGAAAATCTTGATAATGTAATTGATTGTATTGAAGATATTCTTATTCATATTTATATCAATAATATTACTGAAATGAGAGAAAACATCAAGGAATTTCTTGACCTTCTTATTAAGTGTTGCGAGACAATGGAAAAGTTGTTTAAGGAATTCCATAACTTTAAAAAGTCAAAAACATTAAATGACTATATAATTGAAATCAACAACATTGAAGAGGCTGGCGATAAGCTTTATATATCAGCAATGAGAGAGCTTCATGTTACTGAAAAGGATCCGATAAAAGTTCTTGCATGGAGACAGGTTTACAACTACTTTGAAAAATCACTTGATGCCTGTGAAGTTGTTGCTGATATGGTTGGCGATATCGTTATTGCAAACACTTAAAATTATAAGCGGCTGGATAAAATCCAGTCGCTTATTTATTTTATATAGAAAACATTGTGGTAACATTCATAAACAACAACACAATAAAGCCGAGAAGCAATAATGCACTTATGTATAAAACAAGCTTCGCTTTTATGTTGGTTGCTTCATATGTGCTCGCAAGCTTTTTATACAGAAATATCATTGAACATAATATTATTAATATTCCGCCCTCAATAATTCTGCAAATAGCTGTTTTATATGCTGATGTATCAATATAATAAGGGATTGCGTACTTGTCAATTTCCATGTCATCAGTTGTTTCAAGAAATTTTGCCCAGACATTCCGAAGTTCCTTATATACGTCATCATCAAGTTTTCTGACTTTTCCCTTTAAAGGTAGGCTTCGCTCAAACTTTTCTTTATGTTTTGAGATAAGTGGAAGCTTGCTGATTTTGTCATTCAACTTGCCCTTTGCGTTAATACTTATATAGTGGTCATTATCAAACAATGGAACCAGATAGTATGATTCGTTACCGAATTTACCTATGTTACTTTTAACTTCAGCATAACAACAGAAATTGTCGTTTATATAGGTATTGAAATACATACCTTCCTTAAATTCGTCAGGCTTGACTTCTCTTATTTGATTCTTGCTTGAATTCATCCCGACTACATCAATAATACCTGTAACAATCCAGAACAGAGCAAGAACACACGCAAAAATAATCAATATCATTTTTGCAATAAACTTTGAATGGTTGTCTTCCATAAAATTCTCCTTATGTCTTTCTATTTTCCCTTTTAATAATATAATTATATATAAGAAAAGATAATACCGACAGTATTACAGCAAAAACGCTTGAAATTATAAAGGCTGGTGACTTAGGATTTGTTATGCTGTCGCCGATAATGGTTGCCGCAATAAGCCCCGGCAAAAATCCAAGTATACTTCCTGAAATGTAAATAAGATATGGTATTTTAACTGAGCCAATATAAAGACTTACAATATCGCAAGGAAGAAAGCCAAGCACCCTCACAAAATATGAGAAAAAGAACTTGTTTTTCTGCTGATAATCAGATAATAATCTTAACTTTTTATTTCTATTAATAAGTTTTTCGGCCATTTCTCCACCAGAAAAACGTCCAATAAAATAAGGTATACTTATACAGACTATTACACCGATAATGTTGATAATAATTGCTGTAAACGTGTTAAAGATTGCTCCGCTGACAAGCATTAAGACCATTATTGGAAAAAAGACTGTTAGTGATTTAAGACCAAACATTATTATAATTACTATAGCAGCGAGCAATTTATTCTCAGGTGTGTAATTAATAAGCTGGTCAAATGTAATATTCTTACCGAATGTCATATACAGAACTACAAATATTATTACTGCAAATATTGGGAGAGACTTTAGTAAAGTGGCTGTTCCTTTTGACATTTTCATATGGTTTGTTTCTCCTGCATTTTTTTAACTATTATACCACAACTAACTTTACTTTACAACAAAAGGCAGGATTAATATCCTGCCTTTTTATTATGCTTTCGTTTCTTTTTATAAAGCGTTAATTTCATCATTTATCATATCAGAAAGATTGTCACTGATGTATTTGCTTACCTGTGAAATCTTACTTTCACAGAAAGCAACATCAGATATCTTCTGATAATTATCTGAAATGTAGCTTATTAATGTTTCAACTATTTCATTCTTCATAAGCTTATCTAGCTTCTTTCCAGTATCAATAAGATAAATCCAAGGAATATCAAAACTCTTATTAATTTCCTTGAATCTTATTGACATTTCAATATTATTATCAATAACATTATTACATATAATAATCTGATTATTATCATTTTCAAGAACTAATCTATTAATATCATCAAAGGTAATTGAATATTCAAACTTTGCTAATTTATTTGCCTGTTCACTTATATCATAGTTATTAATAATCATATTAGTCACCAACCTTCTCCATAATACTTAAGCTTGAGTTGTATGTATAGCCATTACTCTTTAAATAATAATATTCACGACCGAAGCCAGTCAACTTGCCTTTTGCAGCATCAACAAGCTGTGAAGGTTCAGGACGTGTTGCCATTGCTATTGCATCACCACGATTAATCGCGGCATCAATGAATGGCTTATTGTACTGATCCCAGAACTCCTGAGGCGTCAAAGCTGGACGCGAAGGTGTTGCTTGATATAATTCGTCTGGAACATTCAGGAGATTAAATCCACCCTGTCTTCCCGAAAAGTCTGTTGATTTTGGTACCCCGAGTTCATTGATAATCGGTTCAGTATCAGCACCAAAACGGCCCAATACTGTTGTACTTCTGTTAGGATCAGCAACAAGATTAATGCCAGATGTCGGTGTCCTATCCAAATGAGTTTTATAGAAGGATGGAAGCTCACCGGTTGCGACTTTTGCATCGATTTCAGCCTGACCAAGCTCAGCAAGATGATTAAGATTCATTTGTTGTTCTGGTGTAGGACCATGATATTCATGATTTGCAAGATCTACTGTAGGCGAAGTTCCCGAAATATTAAGTGTTGAATCAAGTTTATTCAATCCCTTGCCAGACAATTGCTGTGCAAAAAAACTGAATACAAATTTCTGCCCTTCTGTCATTCCGACCTCATCACCGATATAATTTGCACCAATATAAGATCCAAGGTTAATTGATTCCTTGCCTAATATAACCGACCCACTTCTTATTGTTAGTGTTCCAGTTGTACTTGCTACACCCCAACCAGTAAATACACTTGATAAGAAGGCGAAGGCCATCTTTGTTCTTATATATTTAGGTTCGTCTTCCTGAAAAACATTGTCAACAATCCAATTATTAAGCGACCCTGAATAAATATCGTTCTGACTACCATAATTATAGTCCTGTACTCCTGAAATAACATCAGCAGTACCAAATAAGATTGTTCCGCCACCTGCCACTGCTCCACCAATAACAATTGGAGTAGCCGCACCAGCTGTACATACAATACAAATTGCACCACCAACAATAAATACTACTCCGCCTATAACACCCCATACACCATGAGTCTTACGTTCATCAGCAGCCATTTTTACGTATATTTCATTCTGGTGGTCGGCAGCAACCTTAATTGCACTGGCATCTTCCTTCGCCTTATTAATAGAAGTTATCATATTGTTGAGCAGATTAATATTATCCTGATTTAGAGTAATATCACCAGGCTGATACATAATTGCAAAACTTGTCATATTTGCATAATTGTTGATAGAAGTCTTAAGAGAATTAATAAGATTTTCAAGGTCAGCAAGATTCTTATTCTCGGTTTCGTACTGGCTTGTACTATTATGTAATGTTTCAATCTTATTTTTAATTTCTGTCACGGCATTAATGCTTGGCTGCATAGTTGGATTGGAAATAGCAAAAATATCGCTAACTGCACCAAATTTTCCGCCAATAAGTGTTTCAGCCTTCTGAAGATTTGTTATGCATTTCCCATATTCTGTAATACGGAAAGTCAACACTTCTTCAGGAAGTATGGCATTTGTGTCAGAATCAATTTTATAATACCCATCGCAATAAAGCAAAAGCTTCTGGCAAAATGTTGACATACATGTTGAAACACCAGCAAGCAACAATGCGTGAACTTCATTAAGATAATTTTTTACGCATGCCGCTGCCTGTCCTGAAAAGTTCTGACAATCCAAGATTTTTTTAATAGCATCATTCATTGCTGTTACTTTTTCAGTTGTTGTATTGAATTGCTTTGAGCTTTCGTCCCTTGCAGCACGAATATCCTCATACTTAATGAGATAGGCCACTCGGCACACCTCCTCCAGCACCAAATATAAAGAGACCATTATTAACATTACCAGAAGCAGCAATATCAGCGTCTTCGATAAGTTTAATTACTCCGTCTATTGATGTGAAATCGTGAGCAACGAGATCGCAATAAGCCTCAATAGCATCACATAATGTTTTATATAGTTCAGCATATTTATCTAAAACGTCGGATTTGCCCGAAAATCCTGATAATTCTCTTTTCTCCACTCTTAAAGCCTCTCCTGCTGCTTTAAAAGCACCAGCAAGAATTCTAAGTTCGGAAAATGCAAATATAATCTGATTAGTGTCAGCCATTTAACATCACCTACAAAAAAAATTTTTCAATAGCGTTTTCTATGCTATTTAAAAGACTCTTAATACTACCAAGCAAACCTTCATGGGAGTATTTTTCGTTTTCAAGACGTGTTATTTCATCACAAAGATCATCACGTATTCTACTCAAGCTATTTTCATAAGTCATAAAGTCACTGCACAAGATCTCTCTCGTATAATCAACTACCCAGTTGAATTTCTCACCATTCCACGGGTATGTTTCCATCATAGCAAGATTTATTGATACACAGGAAGCTTCCGAATATTCATAGCATCTGTAATCATCGAGCTGGCTTTTTACAGTTTTCAATCGCTCAATTTTGGAACTCAGACATGAAATCTCTTTCTCACAATCATCCTTTTCAGCATACTTATCATTACGCTCAGAATAAAGATCACTCAATTCAGACATGAACTATTCCTCCATCTTTTGCTTAATTTCCTCAACATTTCCCTTTGTCGGATTTGTCTTCTCAACCATATCGTTAATATTGTTGACAAAGCATTTGTTTTCTTCATCATTATAACCTTCAAAAACAACCTTTGAGATGTCATCATGATTAAAATACATAACTCTGTCGCCATTCAAGCCTTCTGGATAAGTGCATCCTGCATACTCAAAGAAGACCTTTTCGCCTTTAATATCGACAAGTAATCCTCTTGAAATAATCATTGTTTTTCTAAAATCGCCCTTAACAATAACCAAACTGCCAAGTGGTAAGTAATTTACTCTTTCCATTTTAAGATCCTCCAAATTTATATAAAAAAATTATTATTTTCTTAATTAAGTAATAGTTCAACAAGGGTTCAATAAGAACCCTGTTGACTATTATGTAGACTATGCTCTGAACTGTGAAGCAATGTCTGAGTCTGTCTTCTCAACGATTTCAGCAGTTTTATTAAGTGCTGTCTGAATATCGCGAATTAATTGCTCAGCTTTCAAGAAGCCTGGCTTTAGCTCAGCATACTTTTGAGCATAGCTTTCGCTAGCTGCGCCTTCCCATTCAGACTGAAGCTGTGTCAATAAAGTATCCATTTTCTTGATAACTCCACTTAATACTTCAGCCTCCTGGCCGTATTCACCAGCGCGTGAACGCATTGTATCTGGTGTCATTCTAATCTGATTTGCCATGATTAGTCCTCCTTATAATAATATTTATGACTTAACTGGTTGCCCAGATGTCACCGTATGATTGCTGATATCCTATCAGCTGATTAAAGATGCTTCCCTCTCCCTTTCGGAGAACAAAGTAGTTTTAAGCTTCTTGACGTCATTTTCCCTGATATAATAACCGTCACCAATATCAATAGGCTTTTTAAATGATCTTGAAACTGAAAGCGATATATCAAAGATTTTAAAGTTATCAAGATCTTCAAAGACCATAAACTGTCTTGATTCTTTAAGTGCCTTTAGAACTTCAGGTGAGCTGTATGTAACCATTGAATTATCAATATTAGCAAAAATAATACATATCTTCATCGACTTGAATTTAGTTGTCATCAATTTATATTTATTTAATAAATCGCTATTATCGCTTATCGTATTTATTGCATCATTATTATTGATAATAAGCATTAATAATGGCAGACTAGCGAATTGCTTATCCTGCCCATCCATAAGCATTTGGTAACGTTTTTCTAGCTCCTGATACCATTCATCTATAATTTTACTTACCTGATCAGGAAGAATTGAATATTCTGTAACGCTATTATAATGCTTAAGGCTTTCGTATTTCCTCTGAATACCGTCGATAACAGCAATATTTACTGGTGATGCTTCGCTGTTTAAATCTGCATTATAGACAATATTTTTAACAAAGTTACTCTTACCTGAGTTAGCTCGTCCTGAAATTGCCAGCACACCAAGATTATTAAGGTCGAAGGTTGTTGCAGATACATCATTATAATCAAGTCCGACAACCATTTTGTAATTGTTATAAACACTATCATAATTATTGATAATGTATTCTGTTGTCAAGCAGGCAGGGATAAGTGGAATTGTCTTAGCCTTATTAAGAGCGTAAAACTCATTCCGTTGGTCAATGTATTTTCTAAGCTCCTCAACACGATCAATTTCCTTCTCACCATTGAAGGCAAGATATGTTTGACATTCAAATAATGATTTGTTGAGTTCAACAATGCATCTTCCTGGATAATTGTATGGCTTCATCTTAGAGGTACCAAATAGATTGCCATACTCACCTGGGTCATTACAATAGAGACCAATACGGTTTGAGAAATTTGACAGATACTTATAACCAAAGCCCGCTGTCTGTGAATTTGCTGCAATTATTGAAACACCTACTGCGAGTCCTTCACGGCATAGGTTTATTAATGCTGTGTCATCCTGAAAATAAAGTTCCTTTAATGCTGTAAGGTTATCTATCATTAATACAATAAGTGGTATATCGGTAAAACCGGCTTCTCTATAAGCAGAAAATGAACTTACTCCAGTGCTAACTAGCTTTTCTTTTCTTCTTGTCATTTCACCAGCAAGAAGTTTCATAAGATTTTTGAGCTTTTCATCATCTGAAGGACAGACAACGCCACCAACGTGATTCAAAGTTTCATAATTCTTAAGGAACATTGAACCGAAGTCCATAATATAAATGCTGACTTCTTTTGGCGAGTAGTTTGTTGTAAGGCTTCTGATAATTGTCTGAAGAAGATTTGTCTTGCCGTACTGTGAAGAACCAATAATAATTGTATTTTCGCCACCGACATTGATAACAGCGTCGCCCTGATACTGCATCTCAGGATTATCATACATACCAATGCATACATTGATATCATTGTTATCCTGTTCTTCAATTTCTGCCTTGAATTCAATAACTTCAGGTATTGGTGGAAGACAGATGCTTGGAAGTCTGTCAATATGACTCTTCTCACAGAAATCTGCGATATAATCAACGATTGCACTGAGCTGTGTGCCCTGTTTTTCGTCAGACTTTTTCTTCTTCTTTTCGTAAACAAGCTTTCTTCTTCCTGAAAGCTCAACGCCAAATACCTTAAATTCATTGAATGGACCTTCTTCACCGTTTGTAATCGGACCACCACTGTATGCTGACTGGAACAAATCAAATATTTCATTATTACCAACCTGGAGATAAGACCTACCAGGCTCTTTAATTTCAGCAGCAAGAGGCGATTTTAGCACTTCATTACTGTCTTCCTTTGTCTGAACCTTAAGACAAAGCTTGAATTTTGAGTTTGACCAAATCTGTTCATTAACCTGTCCTGCCGGCTTCTGCGTAGCAAGAATAAGATGTACACCAAGGCTTCGTCCGATACGTGCCGCACTGATTAGTTCCTTCATGAATTCAGGTTGTTCAGCTTTCAGTTCAGCAAATTCATCTACGATTATGATAAGGTGAGGGATAGGTTCCTTAACCTCACCGGCTTTGAACATTTTTATATAGTTGTTAATCTGGTTTATTCCACATTCAGCAAAAACCCTCTGCCTCTTTTGGAGTTCAGCCTTGATTGACTTTAATGATCTGTCAATTTCACGGCCATCTATATTTGTTATTGCACCGACAAGGTGAGGAAGATCAATGAACTGGTTAACCATTCCGCCTCCCTTAAAGTCGATAATCATAAAGCCAACTTCATAAGGATGGAACAATGTTGATGCTGATAAAATATAACTCTGAAGGATTTCACTCTTACCAGAACCAGTTGTACCAGCAACAAGTCCATGAGGTCCATGATATTTTTCGTGAAGGTCGAGACAAACAATTTCGTCCTTGGTTTTAACACCGAGAGGGGCAGCCATTGTCTTATAAACTTCAGAAGTTTTCCAACGGTTTGCAAGATCAAGATCAGAAACAGTAACTATATTCAAAAGCTCGAATAAAGTAATATTCTTTCTCAATGAACCTTCGAGGCTAACCTCTTCACAATATACTGGTGCAATTTTTGTAGTAATTTCAATTGCTGAAAGGTCAGAAACAGGCTCATAACTAAAATCGTTTGTAACATCACTGTTTTCCACATCGACAAGAGTGCCTGTCTTCTGAGTACTTAATGTAATTACCTTCTTACAGCCTTGTGGTAAAAGCTCCTTGCCTTGCTCAAAGAATACAAAGGTAAAACCAAAGTCACTTGCTTTTTCAATATATTTTGATATTGGATGCCTTTTCATTCCTATTTCATCGTAAACAAAAATAACAAAATGAGGGCTTGTTTCTTTAAAGGATTCACGCCTTGAAAGCTCCTTATAAAGATATTCAAACATTAGGTTCTTACTGTCATTATCACAGATAATGTTCCTTGAATTTAGAATATCATTCTTAAGATGAGGTAGCATTCTTGCCCATTGCACAAGATGAGCATTTTTTTCATCAATTACTATAAATAATTTTATATCATTATGATAATGACGGATACTGATGTCCAGCATTATATTTTTCATAAAGTCATAGCATACTTTTTCAGTACCTATAATTCCGATGGAATTAGATTTTGCAAAATCGCATACTACTGGAACCTGGTTAATATACTTGAACTCTTGACTAATCTGCTGTGGGAGTTCGGAAAGCTCGTCAGTAATTTCAAGAGCCTCCTTCTGCTGATATTCAATAACTCTTTTAGCAGGAAGAGCGCCGATACCTATTCTGACCTGAAGAAAATCATCATCAGCTTCACTACGGTCGAATAAATCACCTGAAAAGTCCTTTACCATCTGATATTCACGATCAAAGGAATAATATATATCATCAAGAATGTTCTTCTCAGACTTTCGGCTTTCAATAATCTCTTCTTTTTTGTTTTCTATGTAATTGTTGTATTTTTCAATACGGTTGCGCTTTTCTTTTTTATAATCACGACGTCCTTTTATAAAATTCAATATTGATGTAAGAATACCAATCGACATACTTGCTACGCTGAAAATAATAAAAGAACCACCACCGCCCATAACTCCACGCAGAACAACAATCATTCCAACCATAGCAAGTGCAGGAAGCAATGACATAAGTAAACCATTCTTTGGCTTATCGCTTAATGCCGGTGGGTCAAGAATTTTTATATTATCATCAGGAACAACATGCTTAAGTCTTGTATTTCTTATAAATTTCGGGTATGAAAAATTGCTCTTCTGCTCAGTTAAATCAACATATCTAAGATTATTTATTTTTGTATTAAAGCGTGAGGTATATAGCTTCCCATATTTATAATAGAAGGAACAGCCAACTATTGAGAAAAAGTCAAAGTCATTAACTTCGCATTTTCCTTCAATTTTATTGCCATTAACATATACACCGTATTTTGTGCTGTTATCGTAAATTATGCATTTCCCACCCTGTTTTTCAAGGCACACTACATCATTTTTAATTAGTTCATCCTGAAGGAAAATTTCACAATTACCAGCACCGCCAATATTAATTCTGCTGATACTCTGGATATCAATTTCGCGCAGATAATCCTTGCTCTCAAAATCAAAGTCAAGTACAAAGCTGATTTTGCATACAACCTGGTTTGAATTTGAATATTTTACGTAAAAGCTATCACCGTGTGAAAGCTCAAATGAAGTTAGTTTGATTATTGAGTCTGGAGAAATATAAGTATTTTCATCACTTGAAGCACACCAGCTTGTGCCGTTATTTTCAAATTTTAATCTAATATCGCAAAAGAACAGACCCTTTGGCAGTCTTGTTGTACAATCACTTGTTGTTCCCAACACTACGGATCGTTCCTCACTGTTAAGTTCGACTTCTTTATATAAATTTCTGTTGGATACTATTATTTTATATACCTTATGCATTTATATCACAATCCTATACAGTATAGTTGATTATTGTGCCATCCCTTAACCCATAGTCCTCAAGTGTTTTGCTCCCCCTGAGCAATGCAACAGGATTTTCTGCCTGAAGATAACACTGGGACAAATCTGAAGTATTTATCCCAAGCCTAAATCCTTCATTCAGGGCAACTATTAACTCGTTTGCTGATATATTCAATGGAATATCAATATCAACTGTTTTCTGTTTCTTCTGCAAATTCAATATGCAGACAATTCTTTTATCTTCCATATAAATCTCCTATAAAAACATATATGCAATTTTCTGATAGCTTTTCACATCGGACATTGTCTTGAGTGAAAGCTGTGGAATTTCGTTATCAAAGCTTATATATTCACTTATGCTGAACTTGTTGATAACCTCGTCTTTAACTAAATAATTCTCCTCATCAGATTCATATTTATTGCAGACAAAAACAAATTTATTTGTGTCTGAACAGTCAATACTATTAAGGAGGCAATTGAACTTATAGGCTGAATACTTATCCTGTGAAAGTGCAATGACTACATTTGTTGAAACTCCCATAAGCTTTGTAATAATCTCAGAAAATTCTGAAGAAGTATCTATTACTATGTAATCATAGGCTGCTGATTCTGCAATTCCCTTTATGAGATTAGCGTAATTTGAAGCGCTAAGATTCAATGAACAAAGACTACTGAAAGGTGGCATAAAATCAACAAACTCTGAAATTACATATGGTCTTAATGAATTAAATATATTATCATTTTCATTCTTGATTAACTTTTCGATAGAATTGTTTAGGTATACAGGTTTCTCTATAAAATAACTGTAACCCTGAAGGCTATCAATTCCGATAAAAAGAACCTTCTTATACGCTTTTGAAAGAGCACTTGAGATACCCGCAGCTATTGTGGTTTTTCCTGCTCCGCCAATTGGCGAATACACCATTATTACTTTTGTCTGCTTTTTCTGTGAAGTATTATCAGAAACCGTTGCTGTCATATTATTAACAATTGTATTGAAAATTTCTTTTACACTTGTGTACTTATAAATTCGGTTTATATCAAGGTCAGCTGTAAGGTTTTCTGCAGTTTCATTTTCAGAAAGGAGAAAAATATTCTGGATATTGTGCTTATGAAAAGAACTGTCATAATTATTCTCATTAATAACAAGAACATCAATATTCTGTGGCTTACTGAAAAAATATGTTAAATAGTCCTTGTCAGTAATGATGTTTATTTCGGCTTTGTCACCAAATTCTTCGATAAATTTTCTCTCGAGTGGTAATACGTATTGTTCATCTGTTTCTGCAACAACAATTCTTGTTAATGACATTCAGACATCCCCTATCAATCTGTAATTCTAACTACTATTACTGAAATATTATCCTTCTCATTATTAACCTTTGCGTTATCAATAAGGCCTGAACATATCTTACTGATATTCTTGATATTTTCCCGGAAAATTTTAAGAACAACTTCACTGGGCTGTGTTTTGTATATTCCATCACTGCAAAGCATGAAATAATCATTCTTCTTGAGCTTTTCAGTGGTGCAGAAATACTCAAAGCTATCCTTGTTGCCGAGGCATTGTGTAAGAACGCTCTTCCTGACAAGCTGACCATTATACGTTTTTTCGATAATCTGAGAATGATCCTGAGTTAGCTGAGTAATTCTTCCACTGAAGAAGTTACTAATCTTGTATATTCTGCTGTCTCCAACATTAATTATAAAATAACTGTCCTTATAAAGAAACAATACAGATAATGTTGTTGCCATCTTAATTAACTTTGCATCAGCAAGCTTTTTTATCTGATCATTTGCATCCTTAATTGTCTGAATCAATGATTTTATCAGGAAATCAAGATCGGTAACATTACTCTTGAAGTCGTTTTCCCACCATTTGTTGATACAGGATATTGCAATAGAGCTTGCAACTTCGCCCTTCTCAAGTCCACCGACACCGTCTGCTACTGCAAAAATTCCATAATAGAAATCACCAGTTTCCACGACCTTATAAACAAAACTGTCCTGGTTAACCTGCTTATCAATTCCGACGTCAGATATTCCAAAGGCTTCAAAATTTAGTCTTTTCATGGATTACCTCTGAATTAATTTATAGTAAACTCACTGTTTGCAAGCTTAATACTGTCACCTTGCTTTATTGGCATCTGCTGATTGACATTTAATCTGTAACCATTGACGTATGTACCGTTTGCACTACCAAGATCAACAATAAAATGCTCGTTATTACTTGTGATAATTTTACAATGGACACGACTGACAGCGTTGTTAAAGCTTATGCAGGCATCAACAGAATCGGCCTTTTTACCAATAAAGAATTCAGGCTTTGATATTGTATACCTGAAATCCTGTGGTGTATTTACTCCGATAAGAGTTATATCATTATATAAGCCTTCGTCAAGAATTTCTGTTGCTCCACCTTCGCATTGAGGCTGAATAACGATATTTGTGTCAGGCACTTGATTCTTCGTGCTTTTATCCTTTTTAGAAAACAGTCCGCCATGTTTCTTCTTTTCAGGCTTTGACTGTGGCATCTGCGGTGCAACAGGCTGTGGTTGATATGCGGGTTGATTTTGCTGATAAACAGGCTGCTGGAAATTCTGCGAATTAACAGGCGACATCGTGTTAAGTCCACCTGTAACAGGCTTGTTTGAAGACATATTATTTATGCCTGCAAACTTTTCCTTCAAGACTTCAATTGAAGTCATATCATTTTTTATTATCTGAAGCATTCCTTGTAATTGTGGAGTCAGAATGTTCGGGTTGCTTGTTGCGGCATTGATAATATTGTTCTTAAGCTGTTTTTCAAAAACAGTATAATCATTTGAATTACCTGTAATATTAATCGGGAGATAAATAAGATACACCTTATAGTTATTGTTATCAACAAAAACCTTATCAAAGCCGATTTCAATATTACTATACTGCATAAAGCCATTGTTGTTTACCTCAATAATCACATCAAGAAGATTCTTCATTATTGAAATAAATGCATCCGGTGAAATCGCAGGTAATAATGTATCAAGGGATTTGTATTTTGACACGTCATATACCAGCTTATCCTGCCCATTAAATATGATCTTTGTGCAGCGAATAAATCCATTTTTCTCCTGACTTTGGAGGACTTTATATCCAGTCTGGAAAAACATTTGATTACTCTGCAAAATATAGGACAAACAATATAAATCTCTTTTTTCTACTATATCTGAGTGCAACATTTTAAGACTCCTTATTTATTCAAATTTACAGATAATATCTATTTTTTCTTTTAATTATAATTAAGACAACTACTCCGACAATAGCAAGAACTCCTGCTATACTAGCAATCATAAGTGGTTTGTTGCTGACATACTTTTCAATAACAGTTTTATCTTTTACGACAAAATTGTACTTTAAAAGACCTGTGTCATTTCCTGCACTATCAACAGCCTGAACTTCAAGGGTATACTTACCGAATTTATCAACCTTGATTTCATA
Organism: Bacillota bacterium; assembly: GCA_023395435.1. Lineage (GTDB taxonomy): Bacteria > Bacillota > Clostridia > Oscillospirales > Ruminococcaceae > SZUA-444. The sequence continues at coordinate 10,022 of JAEWZG010000023.1, read as the reverse complement.
ACCTCCGTTTGCAAGAGGTGTTTCTTCTTCAAGAAGATCAACTACAAGATTACCATTCGAATTAAGTAGCTTTAATGTTGTGAATTTCTCAAGCTTATTTTCTTTATCAGAACCAAAGCTATCAAGACCTATCTTTAAATTAAGCTTATCCTTGAATGTAACAGTTTTATCAAGTGACAAAGCCTTTTTATCAGTATCCTTGATTTCAAATTTTGGTGGTGTACCGTCAATGTAAAAATCATAAGTCATTGTCTGTGAGATGTTTCCTGCCATATCCTTAACGATGATGTTGACAGTTTTCTTTCCATCACCTGTGATTGGATCGTTTATATCAATATCACGTGTTCCGTCACTATCAGTAATGCTACAGATAACTTCCTTTATGTATTTTTCCTGAATTTCAAGAATTTCGCTGATTTTTATACCGCTCTTGAAACTTGTTGACTTTGTGAGATCAACCTTGCTTGATGTAACCTTTGGTGAAGTCTTATCAACAGTAATCTTAACAATTTTATCCTGCTGACACTTGTTTCCTGCACTGTCGAGCAAGGTAGCTATAATTTCATATTCCTTTTCTGCACTGAGTGAAATAGTTTTTCTGAAAGTTTTTCCTGTTGAAGCTTTTTCACCCTGTGTTAGTTGTTCAGCACCGTTTACACTAACAGAAATATCAGAAGCACTTAAGTTCTCATCAGTAAATGAGAATGTATAGCTGATATTTTTATTTGTAAAGCCATTAAGCTGTGGCGTCATTGAAACTATTGGACGAATTCTGTCATATATAACTCTATTTGTTGTAACAGAAGGCTGATTTACTGATAGTATGTTACCAGCATCGTCTGTAAGTGTATATGCAAATGATGTAATGCCCTGAGCTATTGCATTTTCGTTAAGTGGAATTTTGTATGACATCTTAAGCGACATGCCATTTTCAATTGTATTTACAGTTTCCCTGTTTAGAATTTTTGAATTAAGTATACTTACATTATGATTTGCCTTTGAAGAAACAGTAATTGTGTCACCATTCTTAGCAAAATCAGTTTTTTTGTAGCTTGAAGCTATTGATGTCTGTGCTGTAATAGGACTGTAATACTGAATACTGTTTCTTACATCAGAATCCGTGCTCTTCTTCACAATCTGTGGGTTGCCAGCAATATCATCTGCCTTGAACGCAAATTTTACTGATGTTAAATCATTAATATCACCATTTTTTATTGTATATGTCATGGTAAACTGCTTTTCTGGTCCTGATAGATCATGTTTTGAAAGTGAAGTGTTTTTACCTAAAATATCTGCATCAGAAATAGTAACATCGTGATTTGACTTGAAGGTAACCTTGACCTGATCGCCGTTTTTAGCGTATTTATTCCCATTCTTAGTATTGTTTGTAGTAATAACAACGTCGGAAATCTTTATAGGTGCAAAATACTTAATTTTCTGTATGCCATATGAATTCTGATTAGCAGTAAGCTGTTCATTTCCTGCAATATCGTCAATTGCAAGTAATAGTGAAACGAATGCATTATCAGTTATGTCTCCCTGTGCAACAGTGTATTCTGCTGTCCAATTCATATTGTCTTCACTATGGAATGTAACATTTTTGCCAGCTATCTTTGAGCTTGTCAGGATGACCGGATGCGAAGTCCTAAATGATGTTTGAATTACATTACCATTTCTGGCTATATCTGAAATATCATTATCTGACGTCATATGTATATCTGATATGCTAATTCTGTCATAAAACTTTACTTTTGCTGCATCTGATTCAGTTCTTGTAATAACCTCATTTCCAGCAGCATCTGAAATCTTGAATGAAAATGGGATATTACTGTTATCTGACAAACCATTGCCTGTGATTTCCTTTGAGCCTGACCATGAAATATTATCTTCTGATGTCAAAGTAACGTTTTCACCAGAAATATTTGTATTATAAATATTTACAGGGTGTTTTGTCTTGATATTAAGCTTTACATTGTCATTCTTCTTGGCAAAGCCAGTGTTTGCTCCATCGGACGCAAAATTAATGCTGTCGATTGTGCTGTCAATTGGTGCATAGTAGATTACTGGAGTGATACCAGTATCCTCATCAGTAATTCTTATTGGAGTATTATTTGCGCCGTCTGTTATCGATAAATCGAATTTTATTGCTTTGTTGTCATATGATGGTACGTCAGCGACGATTAAATATATTCTATAAACATATTTACGATCCTGATAATCATCTGGATAACTTGAATGTTGTTGTGAAACATTTACATCTTGAGAAATATTACCTGAAATAATTGCAGGATTATTTGATAAAAATTCTACACAAACTTTATCACCATTTTTTGCAAGGTGATTATTTGCATTATCAGATGTAAATTTTACTGAAGAGATTTCAATATCCCCTAACAAATGACAACCTGTTCCAAACGAAACTGTTTCATCTACTGCAACTTTATTCCCCACCTTATCTTCACAGATAAGGTTTGTGATGATAATTTCTTCATTTTCTGTTAGTGTAACATCAGTGCCAATTACAAAATCTGCTGTGAATTTTCCATCGATAAATGTTGCGGTTTTAAGCTCCGAACCGTTTATTGCAAACTGAACTGTCTGATTATTATCACAGCCAGAACCACCATGGTCGTCAAGAGTGAAGCTTATTGCCACAGTATCGCCTGTTTTTACAGCTGTATTTTCTGGTTGTGAAGGATTTTTAACACTGATATTATTAATACCTGGTTTTTCGTTATCTATTCTGATATTCTTTTCGGTTGTCACTTCAACGGGGTTTTCTGCTTGGTCTTTTATAGTGAGCTTAACCTTCTGGTCAATTGTTTTTCCTGGCTTAGCTGTTACTGTTGCTATATATGTATCAGGTTCTCCGTCTTTTAGTGTAAATGTTACTGTTCCTATATCTGAAGGAATATCAGAGGTACATTTATTGAGTGCAATGCCTGTTTCGCTATCACTTGCTTTGAATTCAAAAGAATTACTATTCTTTTTCCATGCATCATCTACTGTTAAATTAATAATACTTCCAGAAGGTGCTCCACTATCCATAACAAGATCTGTGTTTGTGCAAGTATTTCCTGCATAATCTGAAATTGAAATATCTATGTCTTTTTTACCAATTTCTCCATAGTATTTAAATTTATACTTATACTCATTGTTAGTGCGTGATATAAATTCATAATTCACGCCAGGCGAATTAATTGATAATGAATCATAATTAATACCTGAATCATTATCAGTTACATTAAAAGTAACTATAGTATTATTTTTTATAAAAAAATAATTTTCGTGTTTTATTAATGATGTAATGGTTATTGTAGGAGCAGTCTTATCAATTTTATTAATTGTTTGAGTCCAAACTTGACTAGTTCTTCCATAGTTATCTTTTACTATAATTTTTACATCCTGATTAGCTGAAAATGACTTTGAGTTTCCTATCTGCCATGTTTGACCGTCATCAAAGCTGTATTGAATAGTATCTTGATAATCTTCATCATGTGCATTTACTGTTAAAGTAACATCATCTGCTGTCCAATTTGTATTACTTGGTTGAACATAATCTATTACAGGTGCTTTGTTATTAGCTATTTTAATTTTATGTAATTCAAGCGGAGTATCATCACCCACTTGTATTGACGCAGTATTTCCATCCAAAACTGCAGTTTTTCCATCAAAAGCATTTTTATAATTATCCACATTATCAGTTACAGAAACATAATACTCATAATCAGTTCCATGAGTCCACGCTTCTTCCACTTCAAAGGGTGCTCCGTTTGTTTGACCTATATCACCCGTAGCTTTGAAAAAAGTAAATACGCCTTCTGTACTTTTTGTAAACACACATAGCTTATTACTTCCACCATTTTCAGTCAAAGGCACTATTGCTTTATTTGATGTTTCGGAATATATCATACAATCGCTTGGTATATTAAGACTCGTTGCAGCAAATGTCTTTGTGAGCATTAATGATGCCAGAATAACAGATAGCATCATTACTATAGTCAAGGCTGAAATAACCTTTAACTTAACATTACCCTTCATTTTCACACTATTTCCTCCATTTTATATGTTTACTTTTATTTTTATTTACTTGCGCCAAAATACAAATATTTTATATTTACATCTGTTCGCATACGTACTTTTGTAAAATCTTGTGATTTATAGAAATCTAACACGTGAATAAATTCTGCAATACTTTGCCCTTTTCTAAAATCAATTGTATCATCAAATTGATGATTTGACAGTTTTATTGGCCTTTGAGTGAAACTTTTATTTACATCACCATTTGTGTAAGTTACTACAGGGTCAAGGCTTGTAATTACAGTGCCACATCTTCCATTCCAATAAATCTTAAGTAGGTCATAATATCCCCACTCACTACTATATGTTGTATCCATGTAAATATTAAACTTATATTGATACTTTCCATTCACTGTCAAGATTGTTGATTTTATATCATACTGACCACTTCTATATGTAGCCTTCACTTCTATAGTGGTATCACTTGTTTTTGTGGCTGTTATGAGGGTATCGTCGAAGTCAAGTGATGTTATCTTTGAGCCTGTACTCAGAACAACAGTATCATTTTGTTGAATACATTTTGTTGGTATGCCATTTTCGAAAGTTTGCTTGCCGAATATGTATTCAAATACGGGCACACCTAAGCCTGTGGTTATATTTTTTTCAGCATAAGGGCTGAATTTCTCAATTTTAAATGTAATTCCCGTTGTTGCTGGTGGTGTTGTTGTGCCTGTTGGTGTTTTGGTAGTAGTGCTACCACTTGGTGGCTGTGTTCCGCCACTTGAAGGAGCAGTCGGTATTACTTTTCCCTGTACATCTGTCACAACAGCAGAGCTTTCATCTTTTACAGATGATGAATCGGTTTTACTATCAGTTTTGCTGTCGGCTATTGAAGAAGAATCTTCATTAGAACTATCCTTATCGGAGCTTTCATCAACCATTGATGAATCTACATTGCCACTTGGATTTGTTTTTTCTGGCTTTTTCTTATTTTTACTTGCAAAAATCAACACACATAAAAATATTAATACTGCAAGAATTACACTACCGATTATTTTATAAAGCCTTTTAATGCTTAGTTTTTCTAACATACGCACTCCTTACTTATGTCATCAGTTATCGTCGTTTAACTCTGGAAGAAGCTCGGTGCTGTCAGCATCAAGCAAAGCAGTTGCATAGTTCTGAACTACGTCGAGAATTTCTGTTCTCTGATCGTATTCATTTGATTTAATTGCAACTTGTTTCTTGTTTGCATCCTTTATTTTTACTGGTTTTTGCTTTGGAACTTTATAGCTATGTGATGTCTTAAACACTTTTTTGCTATTGACATTCCTAAAATACCTAATAACAGAAGGTATTTTCTGAAAGAAGAATAAAAATAATGTCAATAGAAAGCATATAACTGCAAGTGCCAGTCCACCATAAAATAAAATCTGATTCATTCCTATTCTCCCAATCCGATGCTTTGTAATTGCTTTTTAAGAGATGTAAACTGCGATAATGCAATACTCGGCAGGTTTCTTGTGTTATTTTTAAGTTCAACAACCTTTTTATAATTCTGCATTACAACAGCGTAATCCCTCTGACCTTCAGGCTTGTTAATCTGTTTATCTAGGTTCGCCTGAGTCAGATATACATAGCCCAAAAATGAAGTCGGATCCTTTGAAATAATTTGCGTATATAATGTTATTGATTTTTCAAGGCTGTCAAGTGCTTTTTTATCTGTTACGGCAGTACCGTTTGTATCCCTCTTGATATCAAATATTGCCTTATAAGCATTTGCTTTTTTAAGGAATAATGATTCATTTAAATCATCATTAAGGTCACTGAGATATTCAAACCATTCGATACTTGTTGAATAAAGTTTTTCCTTGTTCTCAGAGGTAACAACAGCATAATTATACATACTTGAAGCAACAAGCTCATACATAGGGATAATGTTGTTAAATGTAAGTTCTTCAGAAGAAAGATTTGAGTCAATAATCTTCTTGGCCTTCTGCGCAACTTCACTTATTCTATTGTAGGAATCCTTAAGATTATTAGGATAACTACTGTACATAACCATTATTGTGTAGTAGTTATCGAGCTTGTCATTTATTGAAATCTTCGCACTGTCAGTGCTTTTCTCGAGGTTAACCAAAGCTTCGTTAAACTCGTCAAACTTCTGTGTTGAAATGTTATTCGCACAGTTCATAGCTACAATTCTGTAGTTATCAATATTATCAAAATTGCTCTTATTATTTTTATATTCATCGCTGTTTTTAATACTATTAATATAGTCAACAGCAATATCAGCATATTCAGGGTCATTGAGCTCAATACATTTTTTCATTACAGGATACATAAGCTTCGGATTCTTATAAGCGTCTGACTCCTTGTTATCAATATAGCTCTTGCTAATCTGATCAATAGCTGATTTTGTTAGATCAATATAATCATCCTGTTTGTCATGTGGCAACAATGAATTGAACAAAAGGATATATGTATCAATATCATCACCCTTATATTCGATTGCTTTTGTATAATGCTTTATTGCCTCATCATAGTTTTTATTCCTGTCAAAGGATTTTGCTGTCTGAAATTCCATCTGATAATTTGCTTCCTTTTCAGACTGTATTCTATTGTAGCCGATAAAAGAACATCCAAGAAAGACAATACAAAAAACAAATGAAACAATAAAGGACATAAGCTTCTTCATCATTTTACTTCTATAAGTACCTGTCAAGCTCTTTATATTTATTAAGTCTTCTTTTATTTCAAGGCAATTCTGGTATCTTTCGTCCGGATTGTCATTTGTACATTTTGAAATTATGTATTCCAGGCCTTCAGACAGCATTGGATTAATTTGCCTTATAGGTCTGCAGGCCTTTGGTGGTTTGCCTGGAACATTACCTGTCACAAGATAAAACAATGTTGCACCAAGGCTGTAAATGTCAGTTCTTTCATCAAGAATATTGCTGGAGCCCTTATACTGCTCAGGGGAGGCATAGCCCTTTGTACCAATGCTTTCGCCAGTCTGCTTCTCACCGTGCCTACATTCCTTTGCTATACCAAAGTCAATAAGCTTAATTCTACCCGCCTGGGTAAGCATTACATTGTCAGGCTTCATATCTCTATATATAATAGGATTTTCTTTTACAGTATGCAGATAATGAAGAACATCACAAAGCATTTTCGCCCATTCAACAACATCAGATTCAGATGCAGGACCATCCTTAAGTACTTTTTTCCCCAGAGAAGTACCATCAATAAAGTCCATTACAACGTAAAAATAATTATCGACCTCAATACGATCAACAATTCGCGGAATATCAGAATGGTTAAGACTTGAAAGCAATTCGACTTCCTTTTTGAAAGCTTCTATATCCACATTTGAATCATTTACAACCTGCTTAACTGCCCAGTAGGAATCAAGATTCTTATCCTTTGCAAGAAAAACGCTACTCATACCGCCTTTTCCAAGTTCAGCAATGAGTTCATATCTATCTTTTAAAATTAGTCCCAAGTTATTCATATTAACAATATCACCATCATATATTTTTTCAAAAGTACATAGTTTGTCAATAGTATAATAACACATGACCATAAATTAGTCAATATTTTTACCAATTATATAACTATTAATATTTAATTTATTTAATAAACGTATTAATATATATGACTATTAAAAATATTCATATAATCAATCAAAATAAATATCTAGCTATTATTTTATATTTTTTCAATAATTAACTAAATTTTTAAAATGTTCATAACTCAACATCATTATGCTTTAATTAATTATGAGATTTTATTGATTTTTCAATTATATAGAATTATAATTGTATTTAGATAAAATTATATATAGGAGGATAATATGTCAAGAACAACCATTCAGATTCAATGCGCTATGCAACAGGATCAATTCAATCAGATACTTAATTCATATATGACTTCTGAGGGTTTCAAGCTATGCCTTATCAAGGGTGAACAAGTCTGGAAGAAAGGAAACGGCTTTATAACTGCACCACAGTTCTTAAAAGTTGATTATATGGGAAATTCCATCCAGCTTCAGGCTTGGGTGAAGTATGCTTGGCTTCCTTTTGTTTATTCAGGAGAAAAAGACTTAAACGGTGTTTATGGATTTGCTATTAAGGAAATGCTTCGTGCAAGAATGAATAATCTTATAACGCAATTTAATAATGCAAGCGGGGCAAATTATCAGCAGTTCTTGAATAGTCAATTAAGATATTGCGATAATTGCGGAGTTGGAATTCCACAGAACGCACAATTCTGCCCTAACTGCGGCAAGCAGTTTTCAAATGTATAAATACATATTAGCCAATAAAAAACACCAAAGGAAATTTCCTTTGGTGTTTTTAATTTCAATATGTAAAATCAGATAAGATTATTATAATAAAAAATTGCAATCTGTGTTCTGTCACGAAGATCAAGCTTATCTAAAATAATGCTTATGTAATTTCTTACGGTTCCTTCACTTAGAAAGAGCTTTGAGGATATTTCTTTATTTGATAGCCCCTGTGAAATTAAAGATATAATTTCAATCTCCTTATCATTGAGTCCAAAATCTGTTTTGTTTTGTTTTTCAGAAGCATTCATAACAGCCGGAATTCTTGATACAATCTCATCACCAAAAACATTATGTCCGTCATAAACAGCTTCAAGTGCCGGAATTAGCTTCTCATAATTCTGCTTTAAGATATAGCCTTTCACCCCAAGAGATAGTGCCTGTCTTATGTAATCATCATCTGAAAAGGTAGTAAGGAAAAGTATTCTTGCATCATGATATTCTGATAATATACTCTTTGCAGCTTCAAGCCCAGTCATATTCTGCATTCTTATATCCATAAGAAGAATATCAGGTCTATGCTTTCTAAAAAGCTCTATTGCTTCTGAGCCGTCATTGCCTGTTGCGGTAACTTCAACCTTTCCACTTGCTTCAATTATTGTTTTCAAGGATATCGCAACGAGTGCATCATCATCAACAATTACTATTTTCATTTTTTTCACCAGCCTTTTTGGGTATTGAAATAAATATTCGGAAGCCTTTGTCATCGCTAATATTGATTATTCCATTGAATGTGCTGACTCTTTGTTTTATTCCGTCAAGTCCCATACCCGTGTTGTCAGTGATTTCTTTTTTTGTACCATTGTCATAAATAATAAGCTGATATAATTCAGGATGTTCAAAAACATTCAGCGTCACGTGCGTTGCGTTTGAGTGCTTGATTACGTTAGAAAGAGCTTCTTTTGAAATTGCAATAATATCGTATCTTACTTTAAGCGGAAGAGGAGTCACAACATCATATCTGTATCGTATTCTGCAAAAAGAAAAATTGTCAGTAATTTGTTTCAATTCATTATTTAGATCAATTGAATTATCATGAATATTATGAATGCTACTTCTTATCGAGTCCATACCTTTATTAAGAGTATCTTTAATAACGCTGAGGCTTTGTTTTGTATGTTCTTCTCTTGTGATTGCCATTGCAGCACCTATCTGAATTATTGAACTTGATAATAGATGCCCGACATTATCATGAATTTCGTGAGCAATTCTGTTCCTCTCATTAAGGGTAGCTATGTTTATCTGGGCATCCTGACTGTCACTTAGCGCCTTAATTCTTTCTTCAAGGTTAATTCTTTTAAAGTTCTGTTCGTCCCTTTGGTTCAAAAGCTTTTCGAATGATGCGTTATCCTTTTCAATCTGATACTTTATAAAATATGCACTTGCACTTATTATAAGGAGCAGACATATATCCTTAAGGTTTATATTCTGAATTTGCAAGGCTAATGCTACTATTCCTGTTAAAGAAAGATAATGATATCGAGTTCGAAATAAATCATACATAAAAAGAGGAATGAAGAAGATTACTGCCGTATAAAAATAAGTGCAGATAGTAACCAATATAAAAACCATTATTGATGATTTGATATTGTTATTGTATTCTGCCAATGATGCAACTGCAATGCAGATAAGCATTAATACTGCCAGGCTTTGT
>JAEWZG010000139.1 GCA_023395435.1 Bacillota bacterium | reverse complement strand
CCTGATACTCTTGTTCCACCCTCTATTATCAACCTTTGCATGGCATACACTCCTTCATTCAGCATTACATTTTATATTATGCTGATGATGAAAAAGTGGTGAATAATTATTAAGAGTGCATGTATTTTATTTAATTTTCAATAAGTCCGCTATAATTTTATAAATTCGTTCATTTGTGTCTGGAAAAGCAAGTTTTTTTGCATTATTTGAAAGTGCTTCAAGTTCTTTTCTATTGTCACACAACTCTTTGACCGTTTTTATAAGAAGTTCACTTGTAAGATCCTTCTGCTCAATAACTATTGCGGCACCTGCATTCTGAAGAACCATACCATTATGATATTGGTGATTTTCTGCAACAATTGGCGAAGGAATAAGAATAGAACCCCTTCCCATGTTTTCAAGTTCAACAAGTGCATTTGCTCCGCAACGACTGATAACAAGGTCTGCTGCTGCCATACAGGTTGACATATTATTCAAATATTCTTTTATAATAAGACGCTTGTTACCATCTATCTTAACGCCTTTAGATTCAAGATCCATGACGAAAGTATCTTTACCCATTTTACCATAACTATGAATATGATTAATAGTCATTTTTTCATTTGACCAGCCAATCAAGTCGGCTACTGTTTCGTTTATTCTTCCAGCGCCAAGACTCCCGCCAGTTGAAAGGATGCATATTTCATCATCAAAACCAAGTTCTTTTCTTGCTTGTTCTTTTGTTATATTTTTAAAACTCCCCCTGATTGGAAGTCCTGTAACCTTATATTTAAGGCTTGGATCAAGGTGCTTTTTAGCCTCTTCAACAGTCAGCATTACTCTGTTAACGTGCTTTGATAGAAGCTTCGTTGTAACTCCAGGGAAGGCATTCTGTTCGTGTATAGCAGTTTTTATGCCCATTTTAGCTGCTCTTAAAACTATTGGTCCGCTTACATATCCGCCTGTCCCTATAACAAGGTCAGGCTTGAACTGATTAATAATCTGTTTTGCTCGTGGTGATGAAAGCATAAGGTAATATAATGCCTTAAAATTCCTTGCAACATTTTTAGGCGTGATTTTTCTTTGAAAGCCTTTTACCTTTATTGGTGCAAAGTTATATCCAGCGTTTGCAACAAGCTTTGCTTCTATTCCAAAAGGTGTTCCTGCAAATAAAAATTCAGCGTCAGGATGTTTTTCCTCAATAATTTCTGCAATAGCAAGTGCAGGGTTAACGTGACCTGCTGTTCCTCCACCTGCGAATAAAACCTTAAGCATATTTATTCTCCTTTAATCTTCAACAAGCGATTGCCGCGATATATTCAGTATTACTCCCATCTGGGCGAGCTGCATAGCAAGTGCAGTACCACCATAGCTAAAGAATGGAAGGCTTATTCCTGTATTAGGAACGGTGTTTGTTACAACGGCAATATTTAGTAAAGCCTGAATACTTATTTGTACTGTCAGACCGACAGCAAGCATCATACCGAATTTATCTGGTGATTTTGATGCTATGTAAAACCCTCTAAAAGAGAAAATAACAAACAATAATATAACAAGCATTGCCCCGATTAGTCCAAGCTCTTCACATACGATTGAAAATACAAAGTCATTCTGAGCTTCAGGGAGATAAAGGTATTTTTGTCTTGACTCACCAAGTCCCATACCAAAAAGGCCACCTGAACCGATTGCGATAAGCGACTGGCAGGTCTGCCATGTCTTTCCCGTCTGATCAGAAAAAGGATCAAGCCATGACTGGAATCGGGCAGTAAAGTATGTGAATTTCCCCGATACCATTAGCAACAATCCTGCTGCTGCTAATCCTGAAAGTCCAACAACAGCAATACTAACAAGATGTTTCAGTTTTGCTCCGCCAACAAAAATCATTACAATACCAATCGCACAGATAAGTAATGTTCCCGAAAAGTGAGGCTGCAGTATCATAAGACCCGCTATTACAGCAAGGATTGCAAAGAACGGGAGAATACCATATCTAAATGTCTTCATCTTCCTATAATTGTTTGATATTAGATATGCGAACAGGACGATAATTGCAAACTTCATAATTTCTGATGGCTGGAACTCAAGACCAATCCTAATCCATCTTTTAGCGCCATTTCGTTCTATTCCGACAAATGGCGTAATAGCAAGCAATCCAAGTGCACCACAAAAGATTAGAGTAACCATTTTCTTATTGAAAAAGAAATGATAGTCAATAAAAGAAATAAATATCATCGCTGCAACACCCGCGGCTGATATTATTATTTGTTTTTTTGCATAATAAAATCCGTCACCATTTTTAGTAATTCCCCAGTAGTAGCTTGCTGAAAACATCATTACAAGCCCTATTACCATAAGAGCCATTATTAGTATGAAAAACGGCTTGTCAAATTCACCGGTTTTTATTTTAGGCTTCTGAATCTTCTTCTGCTGATGTGAAGATGTAATATTTGTTCTGGCAGAATTTGTTCTTGTTTTATTTTGTGTCAAGAAAAATCCTCCTTAAGCTATTTTACTGATACTAATGAAGATGTTGAAAAATATATTGATACAACACCGATAATTCCAACGATTAAGGTAATTATTGAGAGTACAATTACTATTTTATATTCGCTCCAACCTGACATTTCAAAATGATGATGTATTGGACTCATTTTAAATATTCTTTTACCTGTTGTCTTAAAGCTTATAACCTGAAGAACAACTGATAGTGATTCACACACATAAATCAATCCGATAAGTACAATAAGAAGATGATAGCCTGTTGCAAAACCTATTGCCACAATCGCACCACCGAGGAACATTGAACCTGTATCGCCCATAAAAACTTTTGCAGGGTTCAGATTCCACATTAAAAAGCCAAGACAACCACCGGCAAGTGCTATTGAAAATATAGCAAATTCATTGTTCTTCATAAGTACACATATCATAAGGAATGCAAGTGAAGCTACTAATGTAACTGAACTACAGAGCCCGTCAATACCATCCGTAAGATTAACTGAATTAACAATAAAGATAATAAACATGATCATTAATGGATAATAGAAAATTTTGAAATTAACATCCCCAAAAATAGGGAACCATACTGATGTCGAAGTATCACCGAGTAAGCGCATTATATAAAGATATCCGCCAGCTATAATAACCTGAAATACAACTTTCTGCATTGCACGAAGTCCGAGGTTTCGCTTTTTAACAACCTTTATATAGTCATCTATGAAGCCAACAAGCATAAAGAGCAACGCCATCATAAAACCTGTAAGAAGCTTTAGCCCTGCTGTATCTTGCTCCCCGTGGACATAACTGGTTTGATAAAATACTCTTAATAACACAAAGCCTGTTACTGTTGCTATCAATGTTCCCACTATAAACATAAATCCACCCATAGTTGGGGTTCCCTGCTTTGATTTATGCCAGTTAGGTCCAATATCAAGTATTGTCTGCCCAACCTTGACCTTTCTTAAATATGGGATAAAGAAAAATCCGCTGAGTGCTGTTATAGCAAAAGAAATTACAGCAACAATTGTATTTATCCAGAATGGCATTGTGTTTTCTCTCCTCGTAGTGTATTTTACTTATATAATTCCTCAATAATTTCTTCAAGCTTCAAGCCACGGCTCGCCTTAAATAGCAGAAGGTCATTTTTTCTTATAGTTTCCTTTAAATAGCTGACAATTTCAGATTTATCTGAAAAGTATTTGCTATTGATATTTCCAATCTCTTTTGCTTTTTCAGCAATATACTTTGAATCAGAACCATAGCAAACAAGAATATCTGTCTTTGAATCTATTACATATGTTCCTACTTCTTCGTGAAGCTTCTGTGACATTGAACCAAGCTCCAGCATATCGCCAAGTACTGCTATTCTTCTTCCACCTGGCATTGGTGTAAGCTCAGAAAGAATTGCAAGTGAAGCTTTAATAGAATCGGGTGCTGCATTGTAGCAGTCTATAATTAATGTCTGTTCGCCTTTTTTTACAATGCTTTGCCTTAAACCTGATGGTATAAATTGAGCAAGAGAATCAACAATCTGTTCTGGTTCAATTTCTGCCATTATTCCTACAGTAAAGGCTGCCAATGAATCTAGAACATTGTGTGTACCAACACAATTAAGTTTTGTATTAATTTTCTTACCCCAATAATTTATAACGAAGGTTGTTACACCATCATTGGTTTCAATTTCAGTCGCTCTTACATCAACATTTGGATTTTCAATACCGTAGTAAACTATATCACGGTTAAGCTCATCCTTGAGTTTTGACAGCATGTCATCATCGCCGTTAAGAATAAGCGGAGCATCATGAG
>JAEWZG010000109.1 GCA_023395435.1 Bacillota bacterium | reverse complement strand
TAGCGGCAAAACAGGAGCTACTATTCAAGGGAACAAGCTTACTGCAAAAAAGCCAGGCAAGCTTACAATTACAGCAACAATCAATTCAGGCAAGTCAGATGCAACAGCATATAAAAAGGATTTTACTATTATTGTGAATTCAAAGATTTCAAATGTAACAACAGTGTGTATAATATCTGCAGTGTTTTTAGTGTTGGCAGGAGCTGTTACTCTATTTGCAATAAGAAAAAAGAAATATTAACATGTTTAAAACCTATATTTGTATAATAATGTCGGTTTTGTTAATTTCTTAATGCTATATTGATTTTTCAACAAATAAATATATAATTAAAATTATATAACATATGTTGTATAAAGACTTGATATTCTTAGGAGGAGAAACATAATGAAAAATAGGGCATTATCATTTGTACTAAGTTTGTTCCTTGGACTTATGTTATTTGGAGCTTTGCCGGTAAGTGCAACATCCACATCAGCGTTTACATATTCCGATTGCATTGATGGTTATATACGAATATCTGGTGTTGATACAACTAAATATGGAAGTACAGATATTGTTATTCCTGAACAGATTGGCGGTAAGTATGTATTGGAAGTTGATTTGACCAACAGTAATCTTACATCACTTGACGTAAGCCATGCAACAAAGCTGAAAATATTAAAGTGTAACAATACTGATTTGTCAACGCTGGATTTAAGTAAAAATACTAATTTGTTAAATTTAGATTGTTCTAATAATCATCTTACAAAACTCGATGTGAGTAAAAATACTGCTCTGACTCATTTGTATTGCTATACTAATTATCTTGCAACACTTGATATAAGCAACAATACTGATCTGATACTCTTGAATTGTAAATTTAATCATCTAACAAAGCTTGAAATAAGCAAGAATATTCACCTTTCAGATTTACATTGTGGAAGTAATTTTATTTCAGATGTCTCTGAATTAAAGAAGTTTGATTCCACCGAAGGGCGTAGTGGCGACGTCACTCCTCAACTATCATTTTCACCAGCCACAGACATATCAATTAATAGTACAACAATGACAGCTGATAAAGCACTTGAACTGAATGCATCTGTCACACCGGATACAGCCTCTTTAAAAGAAATCACATGGTCAATTAAAGATTCAGGTGACACTCATGCAAAAATTTTAGGAAATATACTAAAAGCTGATTGTGCTGGGAAAATAGTTGTTACTGCAACTATAACAGATGGCAAAGCAATTGGAACGGACATTACAAAGGATTTTACTATTACAGTTAATTCAAAGACTTCAAATGTCACAATAGTGGTTATTATAGCTGCAGTGTTTTTAGTTTTGGCAGGAGCTGTTACTCTATTTGTAATAAGAAAAAAGAACAGAAAATAAAAAAACGGCATCGGATATTCCGATGCCGTTTTGTATTACTTCTTTACAGGGACCTGAATCTCAGTGAGCCAGTCTTCTTCATTTTCTTTATTCCAGATGCCGTCGATATAGTTTTCTCTTGGATTTTCAATAATTTTATATCCGTTGTCTTCAATCCATTTCATAATGAAAGCATATGCGTTTATTAATCCTTCATATGAGCCTTTGTGCATTACTGTGATAGCTTTTACACTTTCAATTTTCTTGAAAATTACGCCGTCAATTTCTTTTCCTATCCTGTCAACAGCTTCACAGAATTCAACGTCAATATCCTTTTCCTTGTATTCACCGTCGTGTGAAACAATAAAACAGTATTCAGGCGAACCAGATTTAATGCCAGGGTTAGCTTTTGTAACAGCTTCTCCCAATGCAGGCAAAACTGTAAAATAATCTTTGTAGCTATCCAGCTTCATTCTTTTACTATAAACAATACATTCAGGTAAATCCTTGATAACAGCTTGATAATTCATAAATAAATCCTCCTCATTTTCTGACAAAATACAATTTATACGAGAGAGCTGATTTTGAGCTTCATTGAGGAATGACTGAATTTCTGATTTTCTGTTCTGTAATATATTCTCAACATTATCTCCGGAAATAACATTAAGAGTATCAGTAACAGAAAGCCCTATCTGACGGAGCGCTATAATTTTGTGAAGAGAAAACAACTGAGAGGTTGTGTAGTAACGGTATCCATTTTCTTTATCAACATATGCGGGCTTTAAAAGTCCGATTTCATCGTAATAGCGAAGCGTTTTAATAGTGGTTTTGGTTAGCTTTGAGAATTCTCCGATTCGATACATTTTTCATCATTCCTTCCCGTGCTTATAGTGTAAATGCTACCCTAACAGGAGAGTCAAGTGTTTTCTTAAAAAAATTTGAAATATTTTTTTATTCATGATACTATTATAACATAAAGTGTGGCAGGAGAATATATTATGCAGTTTTTTAATACAATTCAGGACTTTTTACTCAAGTACTTATTAATATTTAATATTTATTTTGTGCTGATTAATTTTATTGCTTTTATAATGTATGGTGTCGACAAGAAAAAGGCAATTAAGCATAAGTGGAGAATTCCAGAGCATGATTTGCTTCTTATTGCTGTCCTCGGTGGAAGTATCGGTGCGTTGCTTGGAATGAAAGCTTTCAGGCATAAAACAAAACACCCAAAGTTTTATATCGGTGTTCCAGCAATTCTGATAGTTCAGCTTATTATTTTAGTACTAATCTTTATAGTATAATAAAAAAGCAGGTACAACACCTGCTTTTTGTTTTTTATAGGTATTTAATTATTTCATCCTTGACAGGTGCATAATGCTCATCGATAAGACCAAAGTCCTTTTCTTTGTAGGTCCATACTGCTCTGCCAATGTTATGTTTTTCAAAAGCAGTATTGATTGCCTTGAACCAGTTTACTGTGCCTTCAAGAGGAGCTTGGTCAATTACACCATATTCGCCACAGTAAAGCTGAACATTTATTTTTTCTGCGAACTTAACAGCATCTTCAAATATTGCTTCAAATAATTCTGAAGATTCCTTATTGAAGAATGAATTTCTAAGAGTTTTTTGATGTTCATCAGATAAAATACCATTATATTGAATAAGTTGTTCCTTGCTTAATGGGTATTCAATTTCTTCAATGTCTTTAATTTCAGGTACCCAGTATGCTCTCTGGTGAGTGAAAAAGAGTGGTTCATAGCAATGGAAGTTATAAATGATGTTTTCGTCATAAGGCTTGCCCAAGAGTTTAACAGCAAATACGCTATTCCAGTTTATACCGCCGACAATGATTTTTGTATCAGGAGCATATTTTCTTATTTCAGCAATAGTTTTATGTGAAAGAATGTTCCATGGCTCACTTAGATGTTCTTCTACAAGCTCGTTGAGAAGTTCAAAAACAACCATATCAGGGTGCTTCCCGTATCTTTTGGCCATTTCAACCCATAAATTAATGTAATGATTTTGGATTGATTCAGTATTTAATAGTGTGTTGGTTGGTGCATATGCTTCAATAAATGAATATCCAGGGGCCTTATGCATATCAAGAATTACCTTTAGTCCGTATTTATCAGCCCATTCAATACAGTTGTCAAAGTATTTGTAATTTTCTAAAATAGGGTTGCCGTTGTCTGTTTCGATTAATTCAAGGTCAAAAGGCACTCTGATGTGGTCAAAGCCCATTTCGGATATGTTCTTAATGTCTTCTTCATTAATAAATGAGTCGTAGTGTTCGTTATTGTATTCGCATTGTGAAAGCCAGCCACCGAGATTAATACCTTTTTTAAGATTAATTGTGTTTTTCAAATTAAACTCCCCCTTTATTACTATAAAAATAACATTTTTATAGTATAAATGATATAAAAAAATTAATCTATTTATCAAAAAATTGTTGTGAATTTTATAGGGATGATATATAATGTTTTCAAAGGGGTGAGAGTTATGATAAGTGATAAATATATTACTGAAAAATTGTATGAGCATAGGGAATATTCAGATCGCCACAGGTGTTATGATCAGGAAATGAAATTTTACTATGATGTTTCAAGTGGTGAGCTCACAGATTTTAAGAGAAGCAGCAATACTTATCTTTCCCCTGGCTATGGTGTGCTCTCTGATGATCCGATAAAGAATTCAAGGTATCATTTTATTATAAGTGTTGCTATGATTACACGTTTCTGTGTTGAGGGCGGTATGGAAATGGAAGTTGCTTATAACCTCAGCGATATGTATATTCAACGTGCAGACAAATCAAAATCGGTAGATGAATTTGACACCCTACATTTTGAAATGGTCAGTGATTTTAATGACAGAATGAAAAAAATAAAGCGAGGCAGCATATATTCAAAGCCTGTTTCGTGGACGATTGATTATATAACAGATAATCTTCATAATAAAATGACACTATCTGAAGCTGCAGAGAAGGCAAAGATTACTCCACAGTATTTATCAAAGCTTTTTCTTAAGGAAGTCGGTGTAAACTTCAAGGAATACATTATTAAGAAAAAGGTTGAGGAAGCAGAAAACATGCTTAAGTATTCTGACTTTTCACCTATTGAAATAGGGAATATTCTTAATTTCAGTTCCCATAGTCATTTTATAAATTGCTTTAAAAAGCAGGTTGGAATGACACCAAAAGAATATCAGAATAAGTTTTTTAGAGTAAATGTTTTATCAGAAAAAATAAGTTATCTTACAGATGAAAAGGAAAAAGAAGTGCATAAATTATTTTAATAGTCTTAAAATATTTATATAAGTTTTGTGGAGGATAAAAATATGAAGTTTAAAATGGTTCATAACAATCTTAATGTATTTGATCTTGATAAAAGCCTTGATTTTTATGAAAAAGCATTAGGGCTAAAGGAAGCATCAAGAATTGAGGCACAGGATGGTTCATTTATTATTGTGTTTCTTGCTGACAATCAGTCACAGCACCAACTTGAACTGACTTGGATACGTGACAGAAAAGAGCCTTATAATCTCGGTGATAATGAAATACATCTTGCTTTTGAAACTGAAAATTATGATGAGGCATTAAAATTTCACAAGGAAAATAACTGGGTGTGTTATGAAAATGAAGAAATGGGAATATACTTTATTTCTGATCCAGATGGCTACTGGCTTGAAGTAATTCCATCAAAATAAGTTAAGACCAAATACTCCTTCAGAAAAGAAGGAGTATTTTTTATAATAAAATTTAATAAAATATCATATTAATTTTTTGAGGAGATGATTTAATGTACTCAGAAAAACAATATGGGCTTGTTTTTTCAGGTGGTGGTGGAAAAGGAGCTTTTCAGATAGGTGTGTGGAAGGCACTAGAGGAACTCAATGTAGCAAATAAAATCAGTATTGTATCAGGTTCTTCTGTCGGGGCACTGAATGCCTTGCTATTCAGTCAGGGAACTTATGAGCAGGCAGTAGAAACATGGCTTTCTGTTGATCAGGAGGATATGCTTTATTCTTCCGATGAGAAAAAGAGAAATGTAATAAAAAAGGAATTTGCATGGCTTTCTCAGCAGAATGATCTTCTTGAAAAATCACCGTTTATGAAATTCTGCGTGACAATCGGTCTTTTGGCTCCATCGGTTATTTCTGTTCTGAAGTTTTTCTCACCGATGATTAAAATCTTCTGTAAAAATTGTACTCTTGATTATGAATCTTTAAAGAAAATAGCGGGCTTACTTGAATATGGAATAAAAAAAGGAAGTGCCTTCACACAGGAAGGCTTAGCAAAAATCATAGATGATTTTCTTATGTTATCAGATAATTATAATAGAATTCCTGCATATGCGACTATTTGCAGGGCGGGGGATATTGAAGCATTCCTAACAAAAACAAATGCTGAATACATATGCCTTGAAAGTAAAATGCCTTCACAGGTGCGTGATATCGTTCTTGCATCATCGGCACTTCCGCTTATTTATCCGAAAAAGAAACTTGGCCAAGCAGAATTTTATGACGGTGGCTGGGCAGATAATGCCCCTATAAAGCCACTTTATGAGCTTGGAATAAGAGATTTTATTGTTATTTATCTTGAAAATAACCGCCGGAACAAACTTAAAAAGGATTTAAGAAAAGAGGATGAAAGATTCCCTGATGCGAATATAATAAGAGTTATTCCAGACAAAAGCTTTAGTGACGGTTTTATTGATACTATTACTGTATCAAAGGAGCTTTCACAGGAGCGAATGGATGCAGGGTATAAAACAGCTATGCGAATACTTAGTAAGGCTTTATAAAAATAGAAAAGAGAGGTTGCCCTCTCTTTTTTTATTTCTTTATTATCTTTTTGATGTTTTTTGAGTCCCAAAAAACATTGAAGTAAATATCGGTACAGCAAATGCACAGCCAGTAGCCAAAAACAGTTGCTTTGAATTGAGTGGAATGGTTGAGAATATGAGTTGAAGTGACGGGATAAGCATACACGCAAACATAACAGCAGCAGAAATTATTACAGCCAGGATAAGGAACAGGTTGTTCAGGTATCTTACCCCGAAAAGTCCTTTGTCTTCACTCTTACATTCAAATACGTGGATAAGTTGAGATACTACAAGAGTATAAAGTGCAGCAGTTCTGCATGCTTCAAGGCTTGCACCCATTCGTGCCATTAATGAAAAGCTTGCAAGAGTTCCGAGCCCTATGAATAATCCCCTGAATACTATTCTTGACATCAAACCACCGCTGAAAAATCCATCGGTTGATTTTCTCGGGGCTTTTTTCATTATGTTGTCCTCGGGTGGCTCAAGACCAAGTGCTATTGCAGGGAGTGAGTCAGTAACAAGATTTACAAGGAGAATCTGAGTTGGCAGTAAAATAATTGGCATACCCATAAGTATCCCGAGGAACATTGTTACTACTTCACCAATATTACAGGATAAGAGGTATCTTACAAATTTTCTGATATTTGAGTATATTGTTCTGCCCTGCTCAACGGCAGAAACAAGTGTTGCAAAATTATCATCAAGAAGAATTACATCCGCTGCTTGCTTTGTAACATCAGTTCCCGTTATTCCCATAGAAACGCCGATGTCAGCTTCCTTAATAGCAGGTGCATCATTTACTCCGTCACCCGTCATCGATACAATATGACCTTTTCTTTTAAAAGCACGGACAATTCTTAATTTATCGGAAGGATTAACCCTTGCAAAAACCGCAATGTCATCAATGATTTCATCAAGCCTTTCGTCACTCATTGAGTTAAGCTCATCACCAGTAACAGCTATCAGATTATCTTTCATAATGCCCGCCTGAGTTGCCACAGCGCACGCAGTAATCTTATGGTCGCCTGTAATCATAACAGTTTTTATTTTAGCATCTGAACATAATCGTATTGCACGCTTTGCTTCTGTTCTTGGTGGGTCGAGCATTCCCATTACGCCATAGAAGGTAAGTGACTGAATATTATTGCGATTTTCATACGGATAGATTGTTTTTCCCGCAAAGGCAAGGACACGTAAAGCCTTGTTGGCAAGCTCATAATTCTGTCTTATTAGCTGTGCTTTTATGTGAGGAGTCAGTGGAACAACTCCACGCTGAGTTTGTATGTATTCACATTGATTGAGAATGACATCAATAGCACCCTTTGCGTAACAGATATTCTCATCATCAAGTGTTTTCACAATGACCTTCATACATTTTGTTTCACTGTCAAAAGGTATTTCATCCACACGCTTAAAGTTGTATTCTATATTACTAAGCATTACACCGGCCTTTGCTGACGCAACCAGCATAGCAATTTCAGTGGGATCACCGACTGTCACCCATTCACCACGGGCCAGTGAGGTCTGAAAATTTCTAACACCGTTTGACTTGAATTTTGAAATTTGTGCGTTATTGCAGAGGACAGAACAAAGCAGAAGCTGATTAAGTGCCGGGTATTTATTGATATCAACCTTAAAATCATTATCCTTGACTTCACCACTAATTCGATAGCCTGAGCCTGTTACGTCAAATTCTTTTTCAAGTATGCCTATCTTTGAAACACACATTTTATTCTCAGTAATAGTACCAGTCTTGTCAGAGCATATTACCGAGGCACAGCCAAGAGTTTCAACAGAGTGAAGCTTATGTACAAGAGCATTTTTCTTGAGCATTCGACTTACTGCAAGAGCAAGAACGATTGTTACTGTTGCTGGTAGCCCTTCAGGGATGGCAGCAATTGCTATAGTAATACCTGTCATAAGCATATCAAAAACAGGTTCGCCCCTTATTACTCCAGCGGCAAAAACTATTACACAGATTGCAATGCAGATTATTGCTACTATTTTTCCAAGCTCGGCAAGCTTCTTCTGGAGAGGGGTTTCCTCCTCAACAATTTCTTCAAGCATTCCCGAAACCTTGCCCATTTGTGTATTCATTCCAATTGCTACAGCCTTACAGCGTGCATTGCCTTTTGTTATAATTGTTCCCATATATGCAATGTTAGAAAGATTCAGTGCATTAATGTTGTCGCATCTTTCATCAGCGTTCTTCTCAACAGGTACAGCCTCACCAGTAAGTATCGATTCATCAGCGAAAAGTCCCTTTGCATTAACTATGACACCGTCACAAGGAACCTTGTCACCAGCTTCAATCTCAAAAACATCATCTACAACCATTTCACTTGCAGGAATTTCTGTGAGAATGTCATTGCGGTAAACCTTTGCTGTTGGGGCAGTCATATTCTTGAGTGCTTCGAGTGTGCGTTCAGTACGGAATTCTTGGATAAAGCCAAGAATTGCATTGATAAGAACAATAAGAATTATCGTCAGGGCATCATAAATTTCCCCTAAAAATACCGAAATAACGGTTGAAACAAGCAGAATTATTACAAGGACATCTTTAAATTGGTCGGCTAAAATAAATACAGCTTTTCGCTTTTTTGATTTTGCAAGCTGGTTGCTGCCGAATTTTTCAAGTCTTTCTCTTGCCTGCTCATCTGATAGGCCTATTTTGCAGTTCTGGTTTGTTTTATTATTTTTTTCTAAAACTCCAAGCATAGCAACATTCCTTTCGAAAACAAGTACATATTTGTCCAATAAATTCTATTCGGAATTAAAGTTCATTATGCTTATGAATTTTAAATATACAAATTAAATGTTTTGTTTTATTCATAATTAGGGAGTTGAACATTTCTAAGCATAATGGTAAAATCTTCTTAAATTATTAACAAGGAGGAATTATATGAGAAAACTTTTATGCTTGTCTTTAATATTCACACTACTTTTTAGTGTTGTTGGATGTGGTAAAGACAAGAATAACAGCAAGGACTCAACAAAAATGAATATAAATGGTGTTATTTGCTATGAGGGTAAGACAGTTGAAGAGAAGGTAAAAAGTGTTCTTTCAAAATTAACCCTTGAACAGAAGGTCAATCAAATGATGCAACCAGCAGTATTCAGAGCTTCTCAGGATAGTATGATGGAAAACTGTTATGGTTCGGTTTTAAGTAATCTTTCAACTCCAACAGATGCTGAGGGTTGGAAGTCGACAATTCTTAGTTATCAGGAAGCAGCTTTGAAGTCAAAAACAAAAATTCCTTTTTTATACGGAAATGATGCAGTTCACGGACACAATACTGTTACAAATACAGTTATTTTCCCACATAATATAGGATTAGGTGCAGCAAATGATCCTGAACTAATGAAGAAAATGGGTGGAGCTGTTGCTGAGGAAATGAAGCTTTCAGGAGTGCTATGGAACTTCTCACCATGTGTAGCACAGGCAGAGGATCCACGCTGGGGAAGAACCTACGAAAGCTATTCAACAAATGTTGATATCATCACTTCATTAAGTACTGAGTACTCAAAGGGATTGCTTGAGCACGGTGTTATGCCTTGTGCAAAGCATTACATTGGTGATGGTAATGTTAAGTTTGGTACAGGCGAAAAAAGTGATGTGGAAAGAATCATCGACCGTGGTGATTCAACCTTAACAGATGCAGAGATTAATGAATTATTAAAGCCTTATAAAGCTCTTATAGATGCTGGAGTTATGACTATTATGCCAAGCCACAGTAGTATCAACGGCGTTAAAATGCACTGCAATAAGGCATTACTTACAGATAAGCTAAAAAACGAATTAGGCTTCAAGGGATTTATAATATCCGACTGGGAATCAATACATAATGTTCCTGGTGCAACAAATTACGAAAAAATAGTTTCCTGCGTCAATGCAGGAATAGATATGCTCATGGAACCAAATGATTACGAAGAATTTAAGAGAAACATTATTGACGCTGTCAAGAAGGGTGATATTAAGCAGGAAAGAATTGATGATGCAGTAACACGTATTCTTAGAGTAAAGTTCATGATGGGACTTTTTGATGACCCAATGCAGGAGAAGATAAAGACTGAAGTAAAAGAAACAGGTTCAGCACAGTACAGGGATATTGCACGACAACTTGTTGAAAAGAGTCTTGTTCTTGTGAAGAATGACGGTCAGGCTTTACCGCTTAAGAAAGGGCAGAAGATTTATGTAACAGGTCCTGCATCTGACGACGTAAGAGTACAATGTGGCGGTTGGACAATTCAGTGGGGTGGACTTGTAGGCTCAAATGATAAAACAAGTGTACAGGGCATTTCTATTCTTGAAGGCCTTAAGGCTGTTGCTAAGGAATATGGTATAACAATTATCACTGATTCAAATAAGGCAAGTGAAGCTGATGTAACACTCCTTTGCGTTGGTGAAAAATCCTATGCTGAATGGGAAGGTGATACAGAGGATTTAAGCCTTACAGGAAAGCTTGGACTCAATGGTAATAAGGATGCTATTGCAGAAGCAAAAAAGCTTGGCAAGCCAACAGTAACACTTGTTGTTGCTGGACGTCAGGTTCTTATTGATGAATATCTAAAGGACTGGAACAGCGTTGTAATGTGCTATCTCCCAGGAACAGAGGGTCAGGGTGTTGCTAATGTTCTTGTAAATAAGGTTGGCTTCTCAGGAAAGCTCTCAATGCCTTGGTATAAAACTACAAAAGATATCAAGACAACAAACAAGCCGTTGTTTGAACAGGGATTTGGACTTACTTACGGAAAATAAAATAAATATAAAAAGCGCTATCATTATGATAGCGCTTTGTTTAAAATAAATACTAAAAATTAAATTCAGATTCCCAGTTAAAATCTCCGCTGGTTTCAACACTTTTTGGCCAGTGGTTGCACCAGTTTGGGACCTCTGGATTTTCCACTCTGTCAACACTTGGTGTATATGGCTTGATGTCTAGAACAGGAGTTTTATCAAAAGCATCACACCATCCAAGCCCTATTATACCGTTGTCTTTATCAATGTAAGTTACATAGCAGGGCGTAATTCCAATAGGGTTTGGGCGCATAGGAGAACGTGTCGCAAAAATCCCGAGAGTGTCAGGACCTTTTTTATAAGGTTTATCAAGTGTTAATTTTGATCTGAGGTTGGGTTTATCTAATATATCAAACCAATAGAGAATCTGAATATACGTAAAGCCTTCAAGCCCCTCCAATGCATTACGATATTCGGGGTGAATCTGAATAAAATACCCATCATTACCACTATGTATTGTCCCAATGTCATTAATTTTGTACTCCATAATTAACCTCCACAATAATTATTACGACGTCGTATTTATAATTATAAAGAGCTTTAATTATACTTCAAGCTTTTTTTATAATAAATTTTAACACTTTATTAATTTTGTATAAAATAACCAAAATAATAAATAGAAGTGCCATCTAAAGATGACACTTTTTGTATATTATGCAACTGGTTTGCATATTTTACACGGTTCATAACCGGCTGATATTGCTTTTCTATAATCATTTGTATTCAGTCGGTTGTCTGTGCTGATTTTATCGACAGAAGGACAGGTTGAATTGTGGATTTTCCTTGAACTTGTGTTTATAACATATTTTGTTTGTGTCTGTGGCTGGGTAATTGTGCTCTGTGAAGAGCTGTCCTCAAGAGAGGTTTTTTCTTGCTCTGTTTTTATGTTCTTACCATCACTTGTGAAGGTAATGGTTCCGTTTAAATCAGTTCTGTAAATCTTCGCAGAATGATTTTTGAGTCTTTCAATTAATTTTTCATGTGGATGGCCATAATCATTATCCTTCCCGCAGGAGATAACAGCATATTTTGGCGAAACTTTTTTTAGGAAGTCTTCCGAGGTTGATGTAATGCTACCATGATGTCCTGCTTTTAGAACATCCGCCTTAAGGCTATCAGTAAGTTCCTTTTCAGCGAGCGTTTCCATATCACCAGTTAGAAGGAAGCTGTTTGCACCATATGTAAGTTTTATTACAACAGAATAATTATTAAGATTCTCATAGCTTTCACCAGCTGGACCAATTATTGTTGCATTGAGCTTTCCGTCATTAATAATGATAAAGCCCTTCTGCGCACGCGTTATCTTTTTCCCCTTGGCTTTTATTGATTCAAGGAGCTTAACATAGGTTGGAGTTGTGCTGACAGCATTCGGTAAATAAATCTTGTCAATATCAAAGTTCTTAATAATATCAGACAGTCCGCCGATGTGGTCTGAATGTGGATGAGTACCAACAATATAATTTATTTTTGAATAGCCGTGATTTTCAATATAATCCTGTACTCCTGACGAATACATATATTCGCCCGCATCAATTAGCATTGTTTCATGGTTCGGGAGTTCAATGAATATACTGTCACCCTGACCAACATCAAGGAAGTGTACCTTCAGTTTATCTTCTGAAACAAAATTCTTAACTGTTTCAGTTGCTGTATCTTCAATTGAGCATCCGAAAAGAAACAAGAGGGAAATTGACATTAAAACGGCATATATTTTCTTGCGTATAGTTATCATTTGAGAGGTCCTTTCAGGTTGATATAAAAATATTATATCATATTAGAGCTTTTTGGAATATTAAATTAATATTTTTTTATTCTTGTAATGTGTACATGTAATAAATGAATATAAATAAATGTATTGATTTAGCAAGGTGAGGGGATAAGATGCTACTTTCAGATCTTGAAATTCTTGCAAGGACAATTCGATGTGAAGCGGGAAGTGAAGGTGAGATCACAATGAAGGCTATAGCCTGTGTAATAATGAACCGTATCAACGTGGATTGTGGGGAATTCAGGAGATGTAGAACAATAAGAGATGTGGTGTTTTGTAAGGGACAATTTAACTGTGCGACAGAAATCCTTGATGGACATTACAATTCACGTAATATTTATAATATGTGCCCTGAACAAATACATTATGATATAGCAGAATGGGCAATGGTGGGGAATAAACTATTTAGTTTTGGCTCGGTTCTATGGTTTATCAGACCGTTAAGTTCTTTATGCCAACTGTCTTATTTATCATGTGTCGGGAAGTTAGTTGCCAGAATAAATAATTATTGTTTTTATAATCCAACAATACTGTATGCAGAAACATAGGAGGGCAGGTTATGAATAGCACAGATTCAATGTCAAGTTTTTTTGCGCAGCCAAGAGGAACAACAGGACAACAACAATCGACTGACTCGATAAGATCAACTCAAATGAGAATTCCACAAATGAGTCAGGGCATGGGAATGGGCTCTGGGGCTGGCACAGGAACAGTACCAAGAACAACATCGGGAGCATCAACAGTAACAACACAGCGGCAAACAGATATTCCTTCAATGCCTGGAATGGATTCAATGAGACAACCTGGTACATTACCAAGAATGACCCAGCAACAAACAGATGCCTCTTTAATGCCTGGAATGGATTCAATGAGGCAACAGCCTGGAGCATTACCAAGGACATCACAGCAACAAATAGAAGTTCCTCCTATGCCTGAAACGGGAACAATGAGGCAACCTGGAGCAATACCAAGGACACCACAGCAACAAATGGAAGTTCCTCCTATGCCAGAAATGGGATCAATGAGGCAACCTGGAGCAATACCAAGGACGCCACAGCAACAAATGGATGTTCCTCCTATGCCAGAAATGGGATCAATGAGGCAGCCTGAAGTATTTCCAAGGACAACACAACAACAAATAGATTTTTCTACTGAACCAGATATAGGTTCAATGAGGCAACAAGGAACTCCGATGCTTGACACAACTGGTGAACGTTCAATCTATAGAACTCCTTCGATGGGTGCCCCAGAGCTGGAATATCCTGAATTGCTACAGCTTTCATTACAAGAAGCTCTTTCTAAAAACATCGGTGAATATGTTGTTGTTGAATTCCTTATAGGAACAAATATGATTGAGAAAAAGCAAGGCATTCTTTATAATGTTGGGTTAAGCTATATAATTATATATGAAGAACAGTCGAAGACTTTTATTATATGTGATTTATATTCAATAAAGTTTGTAACATTCTATCTTCCAGGACAGAAACCACCACAGCAACCAACAGGTGGGCAGAACATGAGAGGAAGATAATTTATTAGGCAGATGCTGAATTTCAGCATCTGCTTTTTATGTACGATTTTACAAATATCATTGTAGATTTTTTAATGAAAAATAAAAAGAATAGTCTTATAATGTAGATAATACAAGGAGGCAATTATGAAAAAAGTTTTATTTTTATGTTCATTAATAATCTTGGGAGTATTAACAGGATGTGGCGGAAAAACAAAATCAAATGACAAATCTTCTGCTGAAAAGCAAGATGCTAATTCAAATTTAATTTTGCCTGAAGTCGAAAATAAATCAGGTAAGGTTATGATTCAGACCGTTACAGAAGGTTCAAATGGCTTTCCATACAATTCTTATATTATTTCTTCATCAAAAGGTGAAAATGTCGTAGTGGATCCATTCCAGATGCCAATGATTGATGTTGTGGATGTTAAACCAACAGTAATAATGTCAACACACGACCACCCTGATCACGTTGATAGTACTTTTAGTGATTCATACGGCGATGAGGTCAAGAAATTCTGTAGAACAGTAGAAGCATTTAAGACTAAAGATTTTAATATTTATTCTGTTGCATCAGCTCATGATGGTGACGACATTATGGAAAATCCAACAAACGTAATTATTGTTATGGAAGTTGACGGGCTCAGAATAGCTCACTTCGGTGACGCGGGACAGACTAAATTCTCACAGGAACAGCTTGATAAAATCGGGAAAATTGATATAGCATTTATGCAGTTTGAAAATTCATTCTCACATATGGATTTGAAAAATCTAAAAGGCTTTAATCTTCTCGCTCAGGTTAATCCTACTATCGTTATTCCGACACACTATACTGATAAGGCATTGCCTATTTTTGAACAGAAAATCGGCAAGATAGAGGATTTTACAAATAAGATGACAGTTTCAAAAGCAGACTTAACTCCGGGGAAAACAAGAATATGCAGAATACTTAATACTCATACATATTGTTAACATAATCAACCTATATTTAAATATTGTCATGTTATAATCCAATATCAGTATTATATCTGATCTGATATTGGATTACAACCTCCACAAAAATATTTAGCCTATAACATGGCGTCTTTCAAAAACTAATTTGTTATTTTTATTACAAGCAACTTCCATTTCAATAAAGTAAAGGTCAAATTATCTTATTTTATTTTGATCAGATGCTATTTATTAGCATCTATTTTTTCAGCAATGTATTATATTACAAATAAAATTGCATATTTTTTCTTGAAAACAAATCGGATCTAGAGTATAATGAAGAAAATTAAGGAGGATTTTTATGAAAAAAACATTATTTTTATGTACACTAATAATTTTTTGTCTATTAACCGGTTGTGGAAACAAAGCAAATAGCTCATCTGAAAAAGCTCAAGAAGCAAAAGCACCAGTGAATCCAGACTTTGTTTTACCAGAAGCAAATAACAAGTCAGGCAAAGTTAGAATTCAGACAGTAGCAGAATGTACAAAGGGTGTACTTCATAATTCATATGTTATATCATCAATAAATGGTGAGAACATAGTTGTAGATCCTTTCCAGATGCCAATGCCAGATGTTGTTGATTTAAAGCCAGCGGCAGTTATGTCAACACATAAGCATTATGACCATATCGACGGTTCTTTTACAGCAGAATATGAGGATACAAAGACAAAGCTTTATTCTCAGGAAGTCTTTGAATGTAAGACAAAGGATTTTAATATTTATAGTATAGCATCAGCTCATGATACTGATACTATAATGCCAAATCCATCTAATGTAATTATTGTTATGGAAGTTGACGGATTAAGAATTGCTCACTTTGGTGACTGTGGACAGACAAAGTTTACTGACGAGCAGCTTCAGAAAATTGGAAAGATTGATATTGCATTCATGCAGTTTGATAATCCACAATATTCTTCAATGAATTTTGAAAATAAAAAGGGATTTAATTTACTTGCACAGATTAATCCTAAATATATTATTCCTACTCACTATTTTGATGGTGACGTTAAGTATCTTGAGCAGTTGTACGGACCAACAAAGCGAGTTGAAAATAAACTTGAAATAACAAAAGATGAATTACCAAGCAAAACAACACCTTGCATTATTTCAAATACTCACACTTACATAGATAAGTAATTCCATATACTAATGTTTTGTTTTTGCTAATCGAACAGCAGTAATTTTATAAAGAATTACTGCTTCTGGATTAACCTTACCCATTATATAATGCGTTTTAAAACGCTTTATATAGATTGTGATTTACTTTTAAGTAGTAAAACACATTCTACCTAAGTGGAGGGTAGAGAACACAAAAGAGGATTCAGGGGTTAACTTAAGAGGTTAACCAGACATGCCATGGAGATGACAGAATGATTCCTTTCACGCAGGTGCTGATTTCAGCACCTGCACTTTTTATTGGGCAATATTCATATTATTATATATTACATATTAGTTACTATAAAGAAAACAGTATTTACAAGTAGTAAAAATTGTGATATATTTATCCAGTAGAGGTGATATTATGAATGCCCTTACGTTTGGAGAAAAATTCTATCCGGGCTATACAATGGCAGTAGCAGTATCAAATGGTTTAGAAAAATTCAACAATACTGAAGAAAATGTTTGTTACAAATTAGTTTTTTTAAAATCAGGCAATGCTAAAATATGCATTAATGGGAAAGAATTAATAATATTCGGGCCTAAAATTATATGTCTTAATGAAAAAGACCAACACTTCTTATCTTTAGATAATAAAGATGAAATTTTAATATTATATTTCTGCCCGACAGTATTGAATAGTAAGTTCAGTTATGAGGCATGTAAAACAGGTCAAGGTCTTACATTTACAGAAAGTCAGGATCTATTTTATTTTAAGAAGTTTTTACATGATGGCGATATTAATAGTAAAATAATTTCTGTGAATTCTTTTGATGCTATTAAAATAGGTGAGAAAATAGCAGTTCTGAATGATTTACTTACTCTTCAATCTGATATCAACTGGCCATGCAGGAGCAGAGCTACCCTGCTTGAGGTGCTTTTTTCGATTATGAGTGCTTCAGATAACCCGATCGTTGATAACATAGAAGTAGATACTTCATATTCGGAGTTAACAAAGGATGTTATCTGTTATCTTCAATCAAGGTATGACCAGAAGATTACAATAAATAAGATTGTTTCAGACCTTCATACTAACCGAACAACTTTGCTTAATGACTTTAAGAAAAGCACAGGAATATCATATTCAAAGTACCTGACACAGCTTAGAATAAAAATATCAGCAAGCATGCTTGCTGATACTGAATTAAGTATAAATGAGATATGTGACAGATCAGGTTTTAATGATGTTAGCTATTTCTGCAAATCTTTTAAAAAAGAAA
>JAEWZG010000064.1 GCA_023395435.1 Bacillota bacterium | reverse complement strand
CTATTGAAAAACTGTTTTTCAACACAAACCAGAAAACTGTAATTGATGTTGCACAGGCAAGGGGAGTGATCTCTCTTTGTGCCACACAGCATAACCTTGACATTGCTGAATATACACCTCTTCAGGTAAAACAATCCGTTGTTGGTTATGGACGTGCTGAAAAGAAACAAGTTCAGGAGCTTACACGTCAGATTTTAAACCTTCGTGAAGTACCAAAGCCCGATGATACTGCTGATGCGCTTGCTCTTGCAATATGTCATGGGCATACAGCACATTCAAATTTTGCGCACAAGCTTTTAAAAGGAGAATAATCGATGATATATAGTGTTAAAGGTGAGCTTATTCATAAAGAGCCTTCACTCGCAGTAATCGAATGCGGTGGAGTCGGATATGCCTGCCGTACAACATATTCAACACTGTCACAGCTTGGCTCAATCGGAACAAAAGCAACATTACTTACATATCTCCATGTCCGTGAGGATAACGTCGAACTTTTTGGTTTCGCAACGTCACAGGAGCTTAACTGCTTTAAAATGCTGTTGACAGTATCAGGTGTCGGCCCAAAGGCTGCACTTGCTATACTTTCAGATATAACACCTGAAAAATTTGCTTTGACTATAGCAACAGGTGACTCAAAAAGTATTACTAAAACAAAGGGAATCGGTCCAAAGCTTGCGCAGAGAATTGTTCTTGAACTTAAGGACAAAATAACAAAGGAACAACAGCTTCTTACAAATGGAGCAGATCTTGATTTTACACCTGTTCTGTCGGGTTCAAATTCAGGAGAGGCTATTTCTGCACTTGTAGTTCTTGGCTATTCACAGGGTGAGGCTACATCAGTTATTTCAAAGCTTGACCCTGAAATGTCAGTTGAAAATATGATAAAACAAGCACTTAAAGCAATGGCAAGTAAGTTATAAAACAACAGGAAGTGAATTTATGTTCAGTATCGGAACTGACTGGAATCCAAAACAAGCTGAATTGAAAAAGATAATTACTAAGCCCGATGAAATTGAAAATACTAAAAGACTTTTGTATGAACTTCACTCAATAATTCATTCATCCGAAGTTTATGAGAACAGTAATTCCTACTATGAAGAAATTATTAAGAATATAAATCATAATAACTATTCTGTTATGCCGACTTCAAAAAGCGTGACAATTGCTTGGAATTTATGGCATATTACACGAATTGAGGATATAACAACAAGTATTTTCATTCTTAATGAACCTCAGACATTCAATAATGAATCGAAGAAAAAGCTCAATAGCAGTATTACTGATACTGGGAATGCAATGACTTATGATGAAATAAAAGAATTCAGTGCAAAGCTTGATTTAAAAGCCTTACTTGAATATAGAAATTCAGTTGGAAAGCGCACAAAGGAACTTATATGCCAAATCAGCGCCAAAGATATGAAAAGGAAGTTTACCCAATCGCAGATTAACAGATGCCTGACAGAAGGCTGTGTTACCGAGCAGGAAGATTCAATATGGCTCAAGGATTTCTGGGGTAAAAAAACAGTAGCGGGGATTTTTCTTATGCCTGTAACGAGACATCAGATAGTCCACTTAAATGATTGTAATAATTTGATAAGAAAGATTAATACGTAGAGTATAAATTATAAGTTTTTATACAGAAGGAGGAATTAAGTTGATTGAAACAAGCGAATTTGATCTTGAAAACCGACTTGTAGCTCCGCAGGAAATTAAAGACGACAGCGACTTTGATTTTTCACTTCGTCCTAAAACTCTGAACGAATATATCGGACAGGAAAAAGTCAAAGAAAATCTTTCGATATATATTGAAGCAGCAAGGAACCGTGGGGAGCCACTTGATCACGTTCTATTATATGGACCTCCTGGTCTTGGAAAAACCACATTGTCCGCAATTATTGCTCACGAGCTTGGCGTGAATATCCGTATTACATCAGGACCAGCAATTGAAAAGCCTGGCGACCTTGCCGCACTTTTATCAAATCTTTCTGAAAATGACGTTCTGTTCATAGATGAAATTCATAGGCTTTCACGCTCAATAGAAGAAGTGCTTTATCCAGCACTTGAGGATTACGCACTGGATATTATTATTGGAAAAGGCCCTGCGGCACGTTCAATAAGAATTGATCTGCCAAAGTTCACGCTTGTCGGTGCTACAACCCGTGCAGGGCAGTTAACAGGCCCTTTGCGTGACCGATTCGGTGTTATATTAAGACTAGAGCTTTACAGCCATGAAGAGCTTTGCGATATTATTATAAGAAGTGCTGTTATCCTCGGAATTGCTTGCGATAAATCAGGTGCAATGGAGCTTGCAAAGCGCTCAAGAGGAACCCCTCGTATAGCAAACAGATTTTTAAAGCGTGTTCGTGATTTTGCTGAAGTAATGGGAAATGGCAAAATTACAGAAGATATAGTAAAAATTGCACTTGACAGAATGGAAGTCGACGATCTTGGACTTGACAGTCTTGACAAAAGAATGCTTACAATGATAATCAAGGGTTATAATGGTGGACCAGTCGGGCTTGAAACTCTTGCTTCCGCACTTGGTGAAGAATCCGTAACACTTGAAGATGTATGTGAGCCTTATCTTATGCAGCTTGGTTTTTTATCAAGAACACCTCGTGGAAGATGTGCGACTGCACTTGCATATAAGCATCTTGGTATTTTACAGGATGGACAGTTTAGTTTATAAATAAAGGATGACATAATGAAGAAAATTTTATCTGTAATTTTACTTGTTTCAGCGTTGTTATTGGTTGTTGGTTGCAATTCGAAAAGTAATAAGGATTACAAGAACATACTGGATTATACAACAAAATCAGATCAGGTTGGTCAATCAGCATTTTATATTAACTACGAAATTCCTAAGAATGGAACACTTAAGAAAAAGGTTAAAATCACACAATCTGATGTAAAACTGATTTTCACAAATAATTCAGGCACAGCAGATATTTATTTATATAATAATAAAGGCAAAAAGGTCTATAAGAATGAAAACGCCCAAAGTGGTGAATTTACTCTAAAAGATATCGGACCGACCGAAATTACAGTTGAAATCAAAGGTTCTGAACACAAAGGCGAATTGAAATTAGTATGGTAATAAATTATGAAGGGGACATAATAAATGGGTAGATTATTCGGAACAGATGGTGCAAGAGGAGTTGCTATTACTGAACTTACTTGTGAAATGGCAATGCAGATCGGTCGTGCAGCGGCACTGGTACTTACAAAAACAACACACCACAAGCCACGTATTCTTGTGGGAAAAGATACAAGAATTTCATCAGATGTTCTTGAAGCTGCATTAGTAGCAGGTATGTGCTCTGTTGGTGCAGACGCTCATATTCTTGGTGTAATTCCTACACCAGCTGTTGCTTATCTTGTTAAAAAATATGAGGCTGATGCTGGCGTAATGATTTCAGCTTCACATAATTCTGTTGAATTCAATGGAATAAAATTATTTGCAAGCTCAGGCTTTAAGCTCAGTGATGAAATTGAAAACGAAATTGAAAGGCTTATTCTTGATAATCCTGAGGAAATTACACTTGTTGACGGAACAGATATCGGAAGAATAACATATGAAAAGAATGCTGAGTGGGATTATGTACGTCATATTATGAAGTCTATTGATGGTGATTTAAGAAATGTCAAGGTTGCTATAGATTGTGCAAATGGTAGTGCATCAGATACAGCCGTAAAGCTCTTTAAAGGGCTTGGCGCAACTTGTGTATTTATTAATAATGAACCTGATGGAACAAATATCAATAAAAACTGTGGCTCAACCCATATGGAACAGCTCCAGCAGTGTGTAATCGAGAATAAATGTCATGTTGGTCTTGCTTTTGATGGTGATGCAGATAGATGTCTTGTTGTTGATGAAAAGGGAAAGATTATTGACGGTGACAAGATGATTGCAATTTTTGCTCAGTATATGAAAAAGACAGGTCAGCTTAACCACAATGCAGCTGTTGTAACGGTAATGTCAAACCTTGGTTTTTTCAAGTTCGCAAAAGGCAATAATATTGTTGTCGCTACTGCAAGCGTTGGTGATAGATATGTTCTTGAGGAAATGCTTCGCGGCGGATATAACCTCGGCGGTGAACAGTCAGGTCATATTATCTTCTTGAATGAAGCAACAACAGGTGACGGAGAGCTTTCTGGTGTAAAGCTTCTTCATATTCTTGAGCATACTTCACTTCAGCTTTCTGAGCTATCACAGATAATGCAGGCATACCCACAGGTGCTTGAGAATGTAAGAATCAAGCCTGAGCAAAAAGGCTTATGGAAGCAGAATCCAAAGGTTCAGGAAGTTATACAGTTTTTCTCAGACAAGCTTGGTGATGACGGACGTATACTTGTTCGTGAATCAGGCACAGAGCCTTTGATTAGAATAATGCTCGAAGGTAAAATTCAAGGTCAGATTGAAGAATATGCTAAAACAATAGCAAGAGTAATTAGAGAAGGATTCGCTGAATGAGAATAGCAGAAAACTGGAAAGACTTTTCAATTATTGATACATCAGATAATGAAAAGCTTGAAAAATGGGGAGACATTGTACTTGTCCGTCCTGACCCACAGATTATATGGAAGAGTGAACACAAATCACCTTTGTGGAATACTCCTCATGCCCATTATCACCGTTCAAATCAGGGCGGTGGTGCATGGGAATATAAAAAGAAAATTCCTGAAGGCTGGCAGATTGATTACAAAGGATTAAAGTTCAATATTAAGCCAACCGGTTTTAAGCATACAGGATTATTCCCTGAACAGGCAGTAAACTGGGATTTTATGATGGAGAAAATCGAGAAAGCAGGCAGACCTGTCAATGTACTAAACCTTTTTGCGTATACAGGTGGAGCAACACTTGCCTGTGCAAAGGCTGGAGCTAATGTAACTCACGTTGACGCTTCGAAAGGCATGGTAGCCTGGGCAAGAGAAAACGCAGCAAGTTCATCACTTTCTGACCGTCCTATTAGATGGATAGTAGATGACTGTGAAAAGTTTGTGGCACGAGAAATCAAGCGTGGGAAGTTTTATGATGCTATTATTATGGATCCGCCTTCTTATGGAAGAGGACCAAATGGCGAAGTGTGGAAGCTTGAGGACAGTATCTATGACCTTGTAAAGCTTTGCGCTGGCGCTATGACAGATAAACCGTTGTTCTTCCTGCTAAACAGCTATACAACAGGTCTTTCCCCATCAGTTATGGCATATCTTCTTGGCGATATTCTCGGCTCGAAATTTGGTGGAAAAGTAACAGCCGATGAAATAGGATTGCCAGTTGAATTAAGTGGCTATGCATTGCCTTGTGGTTCATCTGCAATATGGCAGGCATAATAGCCAACTCTTACAGAAAGGCACTTTCAATGGAGAAAATTATTGAAGCGAAAGATGTTTACTTCAGCTATCAGAGTGACGACGAAGAAATTCAAGTACCTAAAAATGTCCTTGAGGGAGTTTCACTTGATATATATAAAGGTGAGTTTGTTGCAATTCTTGGGCATAACGGCTCAGGGAAATCAACTATAGCCAAGCATTTTAATGCTATTTTACTTCCACTAAGCGGAACAGTTACAGTCAATGGTATGGACACAAAAGACGAAGATAAGCTTTTTGATATTCGTCAGACCGTGGGAATGGTATTCCAGAACCCGGATAATCAGATTGTAGCAACTATCGTTGAAGAAGATGTTGCGTTTGCTCTTGAAAATCTTGGAGTTCCACCTGCTGAAATCCGTGAGCGTGTTGACGATGCGCTTAAAACTGTTAACATGTATGAATATAAGGATCACGCTCCACACAGACTTTCAGGCGGACAGAAGCAGAGAGTTGCCATAGCGGGAGTAATCGCAATGCGACCGACCTGTATTGTTCTTGATGAGCCTACAGCAATGCTTGATCCTTACGGACGTACTGAGGTTTTAAAGACTATAAAGCATCTTAATAAGAGGTTCGGAACAACTATTGTTCTGATTACACACTACATGGACGAGGCTGCGCAGGCTGATAGAATAATAGTAATGGATAACGGTCGTGTAATAGATAATGATGTTCCAAAAAAGGTTTTCTCACAGGTGGAAAAGCTTAAAAGCGTTGGACTTGATGTCCCGCAGGTAACCGAACTATGCTTTGGACTTCAGCAGAACGGACTTGACATCAGTACGGAAATTATCAGTGAGGACGAATGTGTGGATACATTGATTACCTTGCTGAAGCAATAAGAGGTAATTAATCAAAATCGGAGGATTTATTTTGGCAGTGATTAAAACTGAAGATCTGACCTATGTTTACGGCGAAGGAACGCCTTTCAAGAAAACTGCGGTCGACAAAGTTAATATAGAAATTGAAGAGGGCGAGTTTGTCGGTGTAATCGGTCATACTGGTTCTGGCAAATCGACTTTAATTCAGCATTTTAACGGACTTCTTAAACCAACATTAGGTAAGATTTTTATAGATGGTGAAGATTTATGGGTTGACAAGTCAAAGTTAAGACAAACACGTTTTAAGGTCGGACTTGTTTTTCAGTATCCTGAATATCAGCTTTTTGAGGAAACTGTTTATAAGGATATCGCTTTTGGTCCTAAGAACATGGGCTTATCTGATGATGAAATTGACAAGCGTGTTCGTGAAACTGCACGTTTGGTTGGCTTAAAGGATGAAACCTTAGATAAATCTCCGTTTGATTTATCAGGCGGACAAAAAAGACGTGTTGCTATTGCTGGTGTAATGGCAATGGAGCCTAAAATTCTGATTCTCGATGAGCCTACTGCTGGTCTTGACCCAAAGGGAAGGGATAAAATTTTAGGTCAGATAAAAGAATACCATAAAGAAAAAGGAAATACCGTTCTGCTTGTTTCACATAGTATGGAGGATGTTGCAAAAACAGTCAAGAAAATTCTTGTAATGAATAAAGCAAAGCTTTTCTGCTATGATGATACGGTTAATGTATTTAAAAGAGCCGATGAAATCTCAAAAATGGGGCTTTCTGTTCCACAGATCACAAGAGTTTTCAATCGCCTCAAGCAAGCAGGAATTGATATACAGGATGATGTTTATACAGTAGAATATGGGAAGAAACTTCTCCTCGAGCTTCTTGCAAAAAGGAGGGGAACTAATGCTTAAAGATATAACAATTGGGCAGTTTTTTCCTGGAAAATCAGTCGTCCATAAGCTTGACCCAAGAATGAAAATCATTCTTACAGCACTTTACATTGCATTGCTTTTTACGGCAAGTAACCTTTATGGTTTATTCGTAGGAGTAGTATTTCTTATAATAGTAATACCAGTATCACAGATACCTATGAAAATGGTTCTGAAAGGATTAAAGCCAATTATTCCAATCATTATTTTCACAACGGTACTGAATTTGTTTTTTATTACTGGTGGAGAAATGTTGGTTCACTGGTGGATATTTAAAATCACTTCGAATGGCGTAAGAACAACAGTTTTTATGATTATAAGAATTATATGTCTTATTGCGGGAACATCTCTCTTGACATATACAACCTCACCAATAACATTAACTGATGCAATCGAAAGATTACTTTCACCGCTCAAGAAAATCAAAGTTCCTGTCCATGAGCTTGCAATGATGATGACAATAGCACTGCGATTTATTCCTACTCTTATTGAGGAAACCGACAAGATTATGGCAGCGCAGAAGGCCCGTGGTGCCGATATTGAATCGGGCGGGCTTATGAAAAGAGCAAAGGCGCTTATACCTATTCTTATTCCTTTGTTTGTATCAGCTTTCAGAAGAGCAGAGGAACTTGCACTTGCCATGGAATGTCGTTGCTATCGTGGTGGCGAGGGGAGAACAAGATTAAAACAGCTTAAAACAGCACCTCGTGATTATATCGCTTTTGTGATAACACTTATATATTTTGGGCTTGTAATAACAGCAAACATATTATTTTAAAAGGCGGATAGTATGCGGAATTTCAAGGTAATGATGTCTTATGACGGAACAGCATATCATGGCTTTCAGAGGCAAGAAAACGCACTTGCTATTCAGCAGGTTATTGAAGAAACCATTGCGTCAATCATAGGTGAGAAAACTATTATATATGGTTGCTCAAGGACAGATACTGGTGTTCACGCCAATGAATACTGCTTTAACTTTCTTCATAACAACTCTATCACTCCGCACGGACTTGTTCGCTCACTCAACAGCCTTTTGCCCGATGATATGTCTTTAATGTCCTGTGAAGAAGTTGACATGGGCTTTCATGCAAGGTATCATTGCAAGGGTAAGGAATATAAATATCTTATTCATAATAGTAGTATTAAGGATCCATTTTTAAAAGACAGGGCTTTTAGATATTCAAGGCATATTGATGAAAAACTTTTAAATGATGCAGCACAGAATTTTACAGGAACGCATGACTTTAAAAGTCTATGTTCATCAGGCTCATCAAGTATCAATACAGTAAGAACAATTCACAGCATTAATATTACCCGAAATGGTGACCTTGTTATTCTGATTGTATCGGGTGATGGTTTTTTATATAACATGGTTAGAATAATTGTTGGTACTCTTATATTTGTGAATGAAGGTAAGATAAGGCCGTCACAGATTTCTCAGATTCTTGAAGGGAAGGACAGAAAGTTAGCTGGCAAGACTGCTCCAGCTTGTGGTCTGTATCTGAATAGAGTATTCTACGACAATGTATGACAAGAGGTGTAAAATGGCAACTACGAATGACCTTCGTCAGTTAAGGAAGAAAAAGAAACGAAAAAGTCTTGTTAAAAAAATAATAATAGTCTTGTGCCTTGTTCTTGTCTTTTTTACAGGATATATTACAAAGGATAAGTGGCTGCCTGTATTCGACGGAATAGTATATAAAATTCAGCATATTATTACAAAAGAAGATTTTTCAAAGAATTTCCCTATAAAAACTGGCTCAAGTTCGGAGTATAAGTTATACAGCTTTAAAGATAAACTTGTACTTTTGACTGATACAAAGTATACTGTTTATGACAGGGATGGCAAAGTTGCAAGAACAACTCAACATACCATGACTACGCCAATTATTAAAATCTTTGATGAAAGAATGCTCATATACGATATGGGTGGTTCAAATTTAATGGTTGAAAGCCGAAGCGACAAAGTTTATACAAAAAAGTTTTCTGAAAAAATCATATATGCAAAACTTGGATATAATGGCTATCTTGCAGTAGTAACAAGCTCAGATGTCAATGCCTGTGAAATGACAGTTTTTGATTCAAAGGGTAAAAAGGTATTCTTCTCATCTCTCAATCAGAAAATTCTTGACATAACTTTCAGTAAGAATAGTAAAGGATGTTATGTTTCGACAATGTCCGCAAAAGGCGGTCAGTTTGTTACAAAGCAATATTCTTTTAACTTCAAGAAAGACAAAGAACAATGGATTAGCGATCCTGTAGTAAATCTTGTTCTTCATTCAGCACTCAACAGCAGCGGAAATATTGTTCTTATCGGTGATGTACAATATGACGTTATGTTACCAACAGGTGCTATCAAATACTCCTATGTATATCCAAGCCAGCTTATTGACTATGCTGTTTCTGACAATATGACAGCATTAATACTACAGAATTCACAGCGCAGAATGACTGAATGTGTGGTTTTTGATAAATCAAATAATCAGAAATCAATAAAAATAAATGATGAATATAAGAAAATACATATTCATAGCAATAAAATATATATTCTATGCAACAAAACCCTCGAAGTATACTCTTCAGACGGTAAGCTGATAACAAAAAAAGATCTTGGGGAATATTACACTGACTTCGCGATAATCGATGAGCATATGTATCTTCTCGGCTCACAGAAGATAGATATTATTAAGCTCTAGACTAAAAGGAGGAAAAGACAATGGGAGAAAAATTTGCTTGGTTTTTTGATGTTGCATTAATATGTGTACTCTTAATATGTATCTATAACGGAGGAAGAAAAGGATTCGTAAAATCAATAATATTACTTATTGGTTATGTTGTATCAATGGTTGGTGGATTTTTGATAACAAGTGCATTATCACCGATTGTATATGAAAAATTAGTTCAGCCAAGGGTAGAAAAAGTTGTCGAAAAAAGAATTGACAACATTAACATAATATCAGAGATTAAGTCGGCATTTAAAGCACAAAATATCAATATTACTATTTCAGATGATGAAATTCAGACTCTTATTGAAAAAGATGGAGATATTGCAAAGAATTTTGCCGATTTTGCAAAGCAGAAGGATCCAACATTACCTAATTCATCCCTTGAAAGTAATTTTAATGATGTATTTTCAAAAAATGTTGTACTTGATTCAATAAAAGATAAGGTGCCTGACAGCGTTTACAACGAAGTAAAAAAATATCTTGATAATAGTAAGAACTCAATCAATAATATTATTAAAGCACTCAATAATCCTTCAAAGGAAAAGGGTGCAAAGGAACTGACGGAGATTGTCGTTGAGCCATTTGTATTAACGATAATTAAAATAATAGTTTTCATTATCGCATTTTCATTATTAATGTTTGTTGTAAGATTTGTTTCGACAGTTTTATCAAAATCGATGAATATGGTGCCTCTTGTGGGGCCATTGAATACTTTTTTGGGTGGAGCACTCGGTTTTGCTCAGGGTGCAATTATAATTATAGTTGCTGTACTTGTAATAAAACTACTTGTATCACTCACAAATAATCAAATTTTAGTGTTTAATACAGATACTATCGAGGAAACATATATATTTAAGCATATTTATGATATCAAGCTTTTCAAGTAAAAATCAAATATTTAAAGGCTTGATTAAAATTTTGGAGGAACTATGATTTGTACCAGATGTAAGAAACGCCCGGCAGTAGTTTTTATAACAGCTATGCAAGGTGAAGAAAAGAAAAATGAAGGACTATGTCTTGTCTGCGCAAAGGAGCTTGGGCTCCCACAGGTAAATGATTATATGAAGCAGATGGGTATAACAGATGAAGATCTTGAAATGTTTTCTGATCAGCTTATGGATATTACTGATGGTGATTCCTTTGAGCTTGGCGGAGCTGAAACAATGATGCCTTCATTCCTAAGCAATTTATTCGGCGGTAGTTCTTTCCCTTCTGAAAATCTCGAATCGGACAATACCGAAAAGGGAACAAAGAAGGATAAGGATAAAAAATCAAAAGAAAAAAAGCTGAAATTCCTTACTTCCTATTGCACTAACCTTACACAAAAGGCATTGGAGGGCAAGCTTGATAATATAATTGGTCGTGATAAGGAAATATCACGCGTCATTCAAATTCTCTCAAGAAGACAAAAAAATAACCCATGTCTTATTGGTGAACCTGGTGTCGGTAAAACTGCCATTGCAGAAGGAATTGCACAGAAAATTATTGCTGGTGAAGTTCCATTTCATCTTGCAGATAAACAGGTTTATCTTCTCGACCTTACTGCACTTGTTGCAGGAACACAATTCCGTGGTCAGTTTGAAAGCCGTGTAAAGGGACTTGTTGATGAGGTAAAAGCTGAGGGAAATGTCATCTTATTTATTGATGAGGTTCACAATCTTGTTGGCACAGGTGATAGTGAAGGTTCAATGAATGCAGCTAACATTCTAAAACCAGCTTTATCACGTGGTGAAGTGCAGGTAATCGGAGCTACAACCTTTAAAGAATACAGAAAATATATTGAAAAAGACAGTGCTCTTGAAAGGCGATTCCAACCCGTTACTATAACAGAACCTTCTATTGAGGACACAATAACAGTCCTCAAGGGAATAAAGAAATATTATGAAATGCACCATAAGGTTCATATAAGTGATGCAAACTTAAGAATGTGTGCAATATTATCAGAAAGATATATTAATGACAGATTTCTCCCAGATAAAGCAATTGACCTTCTTGATGAAGCTTGTGCTTCCGCAAGTATCAGGAGCCCTGAACTTGGTGAATATGAAAAGCTTAATGACGACTTAAAGAAACAGCTTAATCTTGAAAAAACAATGGAAGAAAAAGATGAGCCGGATTATGAAATTCTTGCTTCAATCAAAGCTGAAATTAGCAGAATCAAGGCACGTCTTGTTGATATTGAAGAAAATATAAAAAATATAAATGTTTCCGAGGATGACCTTTCTAAAGTAATTGAACTCTGGACAGGTATCCCTGCATCAAAAATTATTGAAACAGAATTTAATAAAATCCGTAACCTTGAAGCTGTATTAAAATCAAAGATAATAGGACAGGACGAAGCAGTTGAACTTGTTAATAAGGCTATCAGAAGAACAAGAGTTCAACTCGCAAAGCATCGTCGTCCTGCATCATTCATTTTTGTCGGACCAACTGGCGTTGGAAAGACAGAGCTTGTAAAAGTCTTAGCATCTGAGCTTTTTGACACAACCGAGCCACTTATACGTCTTGATATGTCCGAGTATATGGAAAAGCATGCAGTATCACGTCTTATTGGTTCACCTCCTGGATATGTCGGCTACGATGAGGCTGGTCAGCTTACAGAAAAAGTCCGTCGAAAGCCTTATTCTGTTGTTCTGTTTGACGAAATTGAGAAAGCTCACCCTGATATTATGAATATCCTTCTCCAGATTCTTGATGAAGGAAAGGTAAACGATGCACAGGGTAGAAGCGTTTCTTTTGAAAA
The DNA here is from genome assembly GCA_023395435.1 of Bacillota bacterium. Lineage (GTDB taxonomy): Bacteria > Bacillota > Clostridia > Oscillospirales > Ruminococcaceae > SZUA-444. The sequence continues at coordinate 12,219 of JAEWZG010000064.1, read as the reverse complement.
TACAGTAATTGTTATGACATCTAATGCTGGTTCTATTGATAAGAACATCGGAGTAGGTTTCAACAAGTCAGAAAATGATATTTCAAAGGAAAAAGCAATGAAAGGTCTTTCAGATTTCCTAAGGCCTGAATTTTTGAGTCGTATCGATGAAATTGTTGTTTTTAAACCACTATCAAAAGAAAGTTACGCAAAAATTGCTGGATTGATGCTTGATGAAATGAAAGAACCTCTCGCAGAAAAGAACATTACATTTAAATATGATGATAAAGCTCTTGAAAAGATTGCTGACAAATCATATGGACAGAAATTTGGCGCAAGAGATATCCGAAAAGTTATTAGAAAAGAAGTAGAAGATAAGGTCGCTTCTTTAGTTATTGACAGCAAGGATCCTATCACAGCAATTGCCCTAACAGCAAATGAAGAGCTTGAAGTCCAGTCAATATAAATAAGTTGTAAATTTTTTATTGATTTATCATGTAAACACGTTGACATACTATATTTATTATGATAAAATAATTAAGCCGCATATGCTCGGCCTTCAAGATGATGGCGCTTTAATGCTATTACGCCGATTGTAGCGAGTTTTAAGAAAAAGGCAGGTGCCACATAAATGTACGCAATTATTGAAACAGGCGGAAAGCAATATCAGGTAAAAGAAGGCGATGTTGTTTTTATTGAAAAGCTTGAAGCAGCAGCTGAATCAAAGGTTTCTTTTGATAATGTTATTGCTGTTGGAAAAGAAGATGGTTTGACAGTTGGAGCTCCTTTTGTTGCAGGTGCAGCAGTTGAAGCTACAGTTCTTAAGAACGGTAAGTCAAAGAAGATCACAGTTTTCACTTACAAGTCTAAAAAAGGCGAAAAGAGAAAAATGGGTCACAGACAGCCATACACACAGGTTAAGATTGAAGCAATCAAGGCATAATGATTACCGCTGAATTTTATAATAAGCAGTCAAAGCCTTATGGTTTTGTTATAAAAGGCCACGCAGGATATGCAGATATGGGCGACGATATTGTTTGTGCAAGCGTTTCCTCAGCTATACAGCTTGTTGCCAATACTATTACAGAGGTCTTAAAGATTAATGCCGAAGTAAAAGTGCTTAATGACAAAATTCAATTGAAGCTTCCCGACCTTGATATAAATGCAGTCAACCTGATCGAAGGATTGAAACTTCATTTGACTGTCTTATCCGAGGATTATCAGGGAACAATTAAAATTACAACTTCGGAGGTGTAATAAATGATTAGAATTAGTATGCAGTTTTTTGCACATAAAAAGGGAGTAGGTTCAACAAAGAACGGTCGTGACTCTGAAGCTAAGAGACTTGGCGCTAAGAGAGCAGATGGACAGTTCGTTCTTGCTGGAAACATTCTTTACCGTCAGCGTGGCACACATATTCATGCTGGTGAAAACGTAGGTCGTGGTTCAGACGATACATTATTCGCAACAGTTGATGGTATTGTTCGTTTTGAACGTCTTGGTCGTGACCGTAAAAAGGTTTCAGTTTATCCGCAGTAGTTATTTCGGGTAAACAAATATTTTAACTACTTAAATCCCGAGCCTATGCTTGGGATTTTCGCATAGTTTGGGGGTAAGGAAATGTTCGTAGATGAAGCGAAAATATATATTAAAGCAGGCGACGGCGGTGATGGAGCCGTTTCCTTTCATCGTGAAAAATATGTAGCGGCAGGCGGACCTGACGGCGGTGACGGAGGAAAAGGCGGAGACGTTGTGTTTGTGGTTGATGATAATCTTTCCACCCTCATTGATTTCAGATACAAAAGAAAATATCTTGCTGATAAAGGTCAGGATGGTTCTTCCCGGAATTGTTCAGGAAGAGGCGCAGAAGACCTTATAATCAAGGTCCCAAGAGGAACAGTTATAAAAGAGTTTGAAACAGGACGAATTATTGCTGATATTTCATCGGACGAGCCAGTGGTAATTGCAAGAGGCGGAAAAGGCGGAAAGGGCAACCAGCATTTTGCTACACCAACCCGTCAGATTCCTCGTTTTGCTAAGCCTGGTTTTCCTGGTGAAGGCTTCAATATCAAGCTTGAGCTTAAGCTTCTCGCAGATGTCGGACTTGTTGGCTTCCCTAATGTAGGAAAGTCTACACTTGTTTCTGTCGTAAGTGCAGCTAAGCCAAAGATTGCTAACTATCACTTCACAACTTTAACCCCAGTGTTAGGTGTTGTTAAGATTGAAGAGGGCAAATCATTTGTAATGGCTGATATTCCTGGACTTATTGAGGGTGCAAGTGAAGGTGTTGGTCTTGGTCACGAATTTTTACGTCACGTTGACCGTTGTAGGCTTATTGTTCACGTTGTAGATGTTTCAGGCGTTGAAGGAAGAAATCCAAGCGAAGATTTTGAAATTATAAATGATGAGCTCAAGAATTTCAGTGAAGAACTTTCAATCCGTCCTCAGATAGTAGCAGCTAACAAATGCGATATGGCTACACCTGAACAGATTGAGGAGTTCAAAGCTTATATTGAGTCAAAGGGATTAAAACTCTTCCCGATTTCAGCGGCAACAACACAAGGTACAAAAGAGCTTATTATGGAAGTAGCAAAAGAGCTTGAAAGGCTCCCGCCAATCAGACAGTATGAGCCTCAACCCCTTACTCGGGAAGAAATTGAGCATCGTGCATTTGAGGCTGGCAATAAATTCGACATTGAGGTTGAAGACGGTGTATATATCGTCAAGGCTGACTGGCTGTGGAATGTTCTCAAGACTGTTGATATGGATGACTATGAGTCATTGCAGTATTTCCAGAGAGTTCTTCGCAACAGTGGAATAATTGATAAGCTTGAAGAAATGGGAATTGAAGAAGGAGATACTGTTTCAATTCTTGATTTTGAATTTGATTATCTTAGATAATATTTCCGGAGGGAACTCCGGTACATATATAAATTTGGAGGTATAATTACGGGAATTCAGCTTGATAAAAGAGAGTTAAACCAATACAGCCCTTTAGCGCTTGCTTTTCTCGGCGATGCAGTTTATGAGAGAATGGTTCGCGAAAGATTGCTACTTCAGGCAAATAGACCTGTCGGACAGCTTCATCAGCTTACTATTAAAAGAGTATGCGCTGCTTATCAATCAAAAGCTTCTGAAGCTATAAGTTCTGTACTTAATGAAGAAGAAGCAGATGTATTAAAGCGAGGAAGAAATGCGACTGGCACAACAGTTCCAAAACATTCTTCTGCTATTGAATACCGTAAAGCCACCTCACTTGAATGCCTTTTCGGATATCTTTATCTAAAGGGCGATGAAAAAAGGATTGAAGACCTTTTCAATATAATATGGGATATTGAGGCCGAATAATATATATTTTTTCAAAGGGGAAGATACTATGTCAGGACATTCTAAATGGGCAAATATCAAGAGAAAAAAAGAAGCTACTGATGGAGCAAGAGCAAAGATATTCACAAAAATTGGTCGTGAAATGATGGTCTGCATCAAGGAAGGTGGACCAGATCCAAATAATAACTCAAGGCTTCGTGATTTGATCGCTAAAGCTAAATCAAATAACGTACCTAATGATAATATCGATAGAATGCTTAAAAAAGCTGCTGGCGACAGCGATAAGAATAATTATGAAACACTTATATATGAGGGCTATGGACCTTGTGGTATTGCCGTAATCGTTGAGTGCCTCACAGATAACAAGAATAGAACAGCAGGTGATATCCGCCATTACTTTGATAAGTTCGGTGGAAACCTCGGAACAACAGGCTGTGTATCTTTTATGTTCTCAACAAAAGGTGTTATAGTTCTTGAATACAACGGTCAGGATGAAGATAAGGTTATGGAAGATTGCTTTGAAGCAGGAGCTACAGACTTTAACATTGAAGATGATGTTATTGAAGTAACTTGCGAACCAAGTGATGTCTCATCAGCTCGTGAAGCTCTTACAGGTCTTGGCTATACAGTAGTATCAGCTGAAGTTGAACAGATTCCTTCAACATATACAAAGCTTGAAGATGAAGACGCAATCAAGAAGATGAACCTATTGCTTGAAAATCTTGAGGATAATGACGACGTTCAGAACGTTTATCATAACTGGGAAATGCCAGAAAGTGACGATGAATAGGCTTGAATAAAGGGCTTGTGTGATGTTAAACTAATATAGTGCAGTTTGAATTATGGTATATGTTTTATTTGTAAAGATATATGTTATATTTCTATAATTTGAATATGCATAATGCAAATTGTATATCTTTATTCAATTATAAAATCCTTTTTAATTTCATGCTATTGAAATTAAAAAGGATTTTTTATGTTGCTAAAAGATTTATTTCAGGAGTATATTTTTGAGAGTGATATTAACATACAATTATAGACGAGTTAGATATAGTTGTGAATCTTTTGCATTTAATATTATGCTTAATCCTTGATAAGAAAATGACAGAGTATTTGTATGAATTATTTTAAATTGATTCACACCACAAAATAGCCAGACACTTTATCGGGTGGCTATTTATTTTGTAAAAACTATTTTTACAGCAGTGCCTATGCCAATATCACTGTGTATTGTCAAATCAGCATCATACAAAGCACAGATGTGTTTTACAATAGCAAGACCAAGTCCTGTTCCACCAGTCTTTTTAGAATGAGATTTATCGACACGATAAAATCTCTCACAAAGACGAGGCAGATGCTCCTTTTCAATTCCGATACCATTGTCAGCAACAATTAAAGTTGCAAATTGATCATTATCTGAAAGTATAATGTCAACCCTGCCGCCTTCATTATTGTAATTAACTGCATTACTGCAAAGATTTTCAATAAGCTCAAACATCTTTTTAGGATTTGAAAGTATCGTTGCTTCACCAGTAATTGCTATTGTTACTTTTTTCTCTAAAGCTGTATCATTTAGCTCTGTGACAACTTCTTTAGCAACATTATGAAGTCCCACTTCTATCTTTTCATCTTCCTGTAAGCTTTCGAGATTGCTTAGCTTAAGCATATCTGAAATCAGGCTTGAGAGCCTTATGGTTTCCTTATGGATACGTTCTATGTGTTTTTTATCATACTCAGAAAGATTATCCTTCGAAAGCAGAAGTTCAGCGTGACCCCGCATTACTGTTATTGGGGTTTTCAACTCATGTGATGCATTAGCAAAGAAATCGCTCTTTTGTTTAATTATTAATTTTTCATTTGTTATATCAGTGAATATTATGAGATTTGCCATTGAGCCGCCAACTTTTTCAGCAATAAGATGTTTACCTATAATAGATAAGTCCTTACCTTTATATACATACTCAAATTTGAATTCTTCATATAAAAGTTTTGATATGATTTTTTCATAAAGTGAAGAGTCTTCAATAAGATAAACAAGGCTTTTTCCGATTATCTGATTACCTGATGAAAAAAGACTTAACGCACTTTTGTTTGCAAAGGTAATAACACCTTTCTTATTTAGAGCAACAATACCTTGAGAAACATTTTCAAGTACAGCATTAAGCTTCTCACGATCACGTTCAGCTTTGTTAATATAATTATGTGTGCTTTCATTTAGTTCATTTATTTCATTGAAAATAGTATAGAATTCAGGTTCGGCCGAGTCGGTTGCAATAGGGAAGTATCTGTCACTGTTAATGCTCTTGAGGCTTGTGCCAACACCAGATATTTTTCTTGATATATTTTTCGACATTTTATTTGCAAATATAGCAGAAATTATAATTGCAACAAGTAAAGATACTACTAATGCAGGTATACTTGAAAGTAGATAAGATTTAATATCACGGCTTTTTACAGCAAAACGAACAACAATAATACTTGAATCAGATAAAGTTGTTCTGACTGCATAATAAGTCATATTACACTGAAAGGTTGAAGAATATCTCTCGATTGTCTTTGAATCACCTTTAAGTGCACTCTTTACTTCTTCGCGTCCAAGATGATTTTCAAGTTCAGCATTAGTGTCAGTCTCAAAAAGCACATTTCCGTTTTCAGCAATAAGAGTTATTCTGATCTGGCTGTCCTTTTTATAATTTTTTAAAAGCTCAAAATCAGATTTTTCCTTTATAAGGTTTGCAGCAAGTTTAGTTTCATTTTTCAGCTGTTTTGAGATATTATTTTTCCCCTGAATATACATAACAAAAATGCTTGAAAAAAATAGTATAGCGGCTGAAAGAACAGTTATGAAAAATGTTTGGATAAATATTTTCTTTTTCATATTCTAAGCTTCAAAGCGGTATCCGATACCACGTACGGTAACGATACAGTCTTTTCCTCCTGCCTCACGAATTTTATCACGGAGGGATGCCACATGCATATCCAATGTCCTTGTTTCACCAATAAATTGCTCGCCCCATACTTCCCTGAAAAGCTCTTCACGTTTAAGAGTTATACCAGCTTTGCTTATAAGAAGCTTTAAAAGCTTAAATTCTTTTAGTGTAAGTGGCAGAGCCTTATCGTTATAGGAAATCTGATACGTATTATTATCAATAACAAATCCATTGGCTTTTTCAATATAAAGGTTTGAATGCCGTAGGTTTGTTTTTACTCTTGCCATAAGTTCAAGGATAGAGAAAGGCTTAGCCATATAATCGTCAGCACCTTTATTCAAGCCTTTTACAAAGCTAATTTCGTCTGATTTTGCACTGACTATAATAACAGGAATCCTCTCATCAACTTCCCTTATTTTAGTGAGTATTGTGTATCCATCCATATCAGGGAGCATAATGTCAAGAATTATCAGGTTAGGTTTTTCTTCATTGAATGCAGAAAAGAAATCCTTTGCATTGGTGAAAATTCTTATTGAATAGGTATCTTCAAAAGCACCTTCATATACCTCACCTATGCCCTCATCATCTTCAACAATATATATCATTGAGTTTTTTTGTTCCATCAATATTTAAGATGCACCCCCGTCTCATTGTATTTTGTCCATTCAGCAACATTAACAGCATGATCGCCGATGCGTTCAAGATATTTAGCAAGCATCATAAGTGTAATAGCTTGCTCACCGTTATTGCTGTCCTTTTTAATTAATTCTATCAGTTCATTCTGAACAGTTATGAAAAGCTTATCCATTTCATCATCAAGAGCAATAACTTCATCAGCAAGCTTTTCATCATTGAGAACAAACGAATTTACGCTTTCACGTACCATCTTCTGTGCAAGGTTACCCATAGCCGGGATATGTACAATGTTTTTAATGTACTTTTCCCCAGGCATATTGAAAACAAGGTCCCCGATATCTGCCGCCTGATCACCAAAACGCTCAATATCTGTAATCATTTTTAGTATGGTAGAAACCTCTCTGAAATCCTTTGCAACTGGCTGTTGCTTTAAAAGAATTCTCATACATTTTTTTTCAATATCCATCTCATACTCATCAACACGCTTGTCGGTGGAAGCAATACATTTTCCAAGCTCTCTGTCGTGGTTGATTAAAGCAGTAATGGAGTCATCTATCATTTTCTCAGTTAATCTACACATTTCCACTAGTTCGTTCTTGAGGCTTGTGAGCTCTTCTTCAAATATTTTTCTTACTGACATATTGTTCTCCTTTGATTATAATATTATTACTCTTAAAAATCAACCGAATCTACCAGTTATATAACGCTCGGTAGCTTCTTTTTTCGGGCTTGTAAAAATATCTTCTGTGTCACCATATTCAACAAGTTCACCAAGCAGAAAGAACCCTGTTTTATCAGAAATTCTTGTGGCTTGTTGCATATTATGAGTGACAATAACAATAGTTGTTACTTTTTTAAGTTCACTGCACAATTCCTCAATTTTACCTGTTGAAATAGGGTCAAGGGCAGATGTCGGCTCATCCATCAGAATTATTTTCGGCTTTACAGCCAATGCTCTTGCTATGCAGAGTCGCTGTTGTTGTCCACCGGAAAGTCCAAGAGCAGATTTATCAAGTCTATCCTTGAGTTCATCCCACATAGCAGCTCCACGCAAAGATTCTTCAACAATTATATCAAGTTCACGACGGTTGTGTATACCAAAAGTTCGCGGACCATAAGCAATATTATCATAAATACTCATAGGGAAGGGGTTAGGTCGCTGAAAGACCATACCGACATTTTTGCGGAGCTCATTTACATCAGTTTTGCCGTAAATATCAACATCGCCGATTTTGAATTCACCCTCAATTCGACAGCCTTCTATTAGGTCGTTCATGCGGTTAAAACACTTAAGAAAGGTTGATTTACCACAGCCTGATGGACCAATGAATGCTGTAACACTATTTTCAGGAATTTCAATATTTATATCTTTAAGAGCTTGAAAATCACTGTACCAAAGATTAGCATTCTTTACGCTGATGTTTTGGCTAAACTCAAGGTTAGGCTGTTTTTCTTTGCTTTTTTGTTTTAACATAAGTATCTCCTTTTAGTTTTCTTCCAAGTTTTGCGGCAATAAATTCTGCCAGAAGATTTAATCCAAGTACAAGCACAATCAGTACAACTGCTGAAGCATATGCTTCATTCAAATACCAGCCCTCGCCTGAAAGCTGATAAAGTGCAACTGAAAGGGTCGCACCACTGTCAGTAAAGCCCTTTGGATTTGATGAAATTACCGAGCCTGCGGTGTAAAGGAATGGTGCTGACTCGCTTATTACTCTTCCCATACTAAGAATTATTGCTGAAACAATACCAGGTAATGCTGATGGAAGAACAATTTTAATTATAGTTCTCAATTTGCCGGCACCTAAGGCAAAGCTACCCTCACGCATACTGTCTGCAACAGATTTCAGGCTTTCTTCTGTTGAACGCACGATAGTGGGGAGCAACATAATGCTTACTGTCAGCGAACCCGCAAGTATTGAACTTGAACCACCAAGAATTTTAACAAAAGTAATCATTCCAAACAATCCATAAACTATCGATGGAACACCACTTAAAATATCTATCGCCACTCTGACTATTTTTATAAGAAAGTTGCCCTTCTTCGCATATTCATTTAGGAAGATTGATGTCATTATTCCTATCGGTACTGCAATAAGAAGGCAAAGTGCAACTGCCATAATTGTTGTTATAATAGCAGGGAGAATTGTAATGTTATGACTTCCAAATTCATACTTGCCAAAAACCAGATCAGGATTAGAGAAAAGCTCTGGACAACCTTTTATGAAGATAAATCCTATTACAAGAATCAGTGCAAGCCCTGAAAAAACTCCAGCGGTGATTGCAGCAACTTTCCCGATAGAAGAAGACTTGGCTTTATATGTTATGAATCCAACAGCATCCTTGATTTTTAGTGTTCGGGTGCGAAATATTCTGTGTATTCTTGATAATTTTTTATCTTTATCCTTTGACTTGCTTTTTCTTACTGCTGACTGAACAGCCTTGCCTGAAACAGTAGTGAAAATGATATTGACAATCAGTACAAATATGAGAAGAACAACGCCTGTTGCAACAAGTGCACCCTCCTGAACTTCACCTGCATAGCCCATTTCCATAACAATATTTGCAGTCATTACCCTGAAGCTGTTAAATAAACTATTTGGGAAAGTCGGAGCATTTCCAGCAACCATTACTACAGCCATTGTTTCACCGAGTGCTCTGCCTATTCCTAATATCAAAGAAGCTGAAATACCTGACTTTGCCGCAGGCACAACAGCTTTAAAAACGGCCTGTGTGTGATTTGCACCAATAGCCACAGCACCTTCATAGTAACTTTGTGGTACTGCCTCAAGACTTGTTTTTGATAGTGAAACCACCGTCGGCAGAATCATTATTCCAAGAATAATTGATGTTGCAAGAAGTCCGCTACCATTGTTTGGCGAAATGTTTGCCAGAAGTGGCAGGAGAAATACAATTCCGAAAAACCCATAAACTACCGACGGAATACCAGCAAGAAGATTTATTACAATAGAAAATATTTTGGTGAGTTTTTTAGGGCAGAAGAATACAAGGAATATTGCTGTAAAATATCCGAAAACCCCACCAAAAAGTAAAGCTCCTATTGTTGCCGATATTGTTCCGATAACCATAGTAAAAATACCGTATGTACCGGAGAGCGATTGACCATAGGTATCGAGTCTGTCAGGAGACCATTGATCTCCCAGAAGGAAGTCAAAAAAGCCTATTTTTTTAAATGCAGGAAAGCTTTTAATTATCAGGAAAATAAAGATTGCGGCAACAGCAATGATACATACTGCCGCCATTGTCGCAAATATTGTTTTACCTGCACTTTCTTTAAGTTTGGTTTTAGTCATACAGGTTAATTTCCTTTTACTTTATTTCGCTGAACTTATTGATTTTACCGGAGAAGATATCATAAAGCTGATTAATGCTGAGGTCGGTTACATCTTTGTTGCCCTTGTTTACAATTACAACTACTGCATCAAGGCATACATTAAGGCTTTTTATACCGTCTTGTTTGACTGCTGCTGATGAGAGCCCAATTACATTACCCGTTGTGTCACTTTCAACTGCCTTTCTGCCAACTGATGAACCCTCAAGCTGAATGTCGAAGATATCTTCTGCCTTTGCACCATACATATCTGCATAGCCTTTAGCAGCAGAATTAATGAACTTTTCCATTGATGTTGAACCACGCACAACGATTTTATCACCTGATGGAAGAGTAGAAAGCTGTTTATATTCTCCAACTTCATAACCACGTTTATCTTTATCAGTTAGGAATATTGTTCCTGCTTCTTTTGAGTGTTCTTCTGATTTATTGCTGTAAACATAGTTAACGAAATCCTGTGCTCTTGCTGTTAATTTTGCTTTCTCATTTGTCATTACAACAAATGGACGCTGAATTTTATAATTGCCGTTGAGAACATTTTCATTAGTTGCCTCAACACCGTCAACCTTTAGAACTTTAATTGTGTCATTTACTGAACCAAGTGATATGTATCCGATTGAATTTTTATCATTTGCAACTGATGAAAGAACATTTCCTGTCTTTGTCTGTTGAATTGAATCCTTTGTTGTGTTATAAACCTTTTTGCCATTTGAGTCCTTTTCTTCAAGGAAATGTTTTCCGTCAGTGACAACCTTATCAAAAGCTTCTCTTGTACCGCTTCCTTGTTCACGAACAACTACTGAAATATTTTTTTCAGCTTTATTACAACCTGTGAGTCCTCCCACCATACCAATAAGACATACAGCTGAAATTAATCCTGTTAAAACCCTGTTTCTTTTATTATTCATTTAAATTCATCCTTTCGTATCGTATGACCTTATTATACAAAACAATAAGAATGTCAACTATCATACGAACGTCTGAGAAATGTAAAGTTCTTGTAAAGTGCAAAGTTTCTAATATTACATTTGCTTTATTAAACTATTATTACAATCAAGTAAATTAATTACAATGAAATTACAAAATATTGACACAAATATTCAACATGTTATAATATAGAAAGTTACAAGTTAGGAGTGGCAAAATGAAAAAGCTTTTAGCATTTTTGTCTGTTGTTTTTTTATTGGTATGTGTTGGTTGTAATTCGGATAAAAACGATTCAAGCAGTACCAAAGATGGTGCTCATATGAATGTTATTACAGGAAAAATAATTGAAATTAAGGATAACAATACTATTTTGCTTCAAATAACAAAAGAACGTGGTGGATACAAAATAGGTGATAAAGTCTTGATAAATTATAAAGAGTTTGGCTTTGATAATAGTCAAGTTACAGATAGTAGTAAACCTGTCATTACTCCATCATTACAAGATGAAGTAGGTACACAGTTTCCACCTAATGATGATATCAAACAAAAGGACGGATATGATTATATAGAAGTACTGAAAGTATATAAACCAATTAACCAATAAGTATTTTTATTAGTGAAAAACCAGCCACAGAGGTTATCTCCGTGGCTGAAGTAAATTATGTGGACAAATAATATGGAAGTGATAAAAACCTGCTACTCCCTCATGTTAGGGCTTAACAGGTTTTTTAAAAACTAATTATTATTTATATATATTTCCACTATTAACCAAGTATTCTATATTAATATAGTTCCAACTCAATATTCAGATTTAATAATTATCACACGGTATAAATTAATCTTTGACATGGATATTCAAATACTGTAAGCAATTTACCGCATTTAAATCCAATACTTTCATACAATTTCCGTGCAGCAATACCTTGCAAGTCACCTTCTCTATATGTAATAACACTTAACTGCGTCCCTTTTGGGAATAGAGATGCCAACTTTTTTATCAAATTCTGAGCAATCCCCATTCTACGATATTCTGGATGAACCGCTAAAAAATTTATTTCATTATTATCT
>JAEWZG010000043.1 GCA_023395435.1 Bacillota bacterium | reverse complement strand
TCAGATTTCATACTGCTTTGTTCAATAAGCTTTAAAGCGTCCACTTTAAATTCCTCCTAAATTTTCAGATATTCATACCCTTTAAACGATTATAAAGACAGAGGACTATCCGCTTTAATGTCCGAATCCAAAAGAATTCTGGCACTAACTCCCATCAAAACTAATTGACGGATATTCAAATGCTTTAATAGTATACCACAGTAATTATATAAATGCAAGTATTTTATGAAAAAAGATTACCGTCTAAACATAATATCTTTGTTCTTTCAATTGATATAATTTCAACAGACTTTTCAAGATAAACTTCAAAAGCATCCAACACCAATGTCGGATTTATATTTGTCTGTGTTCCTGCTGGAAGTCTTAATTCAATGGTAAGTGTATCATCACTAATGTTTTTCGATATAAGATTTATAAATGGCTTAATATCTATAAGGCTTATCCCTTTTTTCTTTGTCTTCTTTTCAATTTCAATTTTTTCAAGATTTATGAAATCAGCAAGTTTATTACTCAATTCTGTACCATTATATTCTGAGCAAAGACTTATCCTGTATTCACTGAAAGCAATTTCTGTATGCTTTTTTTCCTGCAAAGCTACATTATAAATTTTCAAGCCTTCTGGAAGAACATCATTAAGTCGTTTTTTTATTTCATCAAAACTAATACCTTCGGTAATACCAATGTCCATAATCTCACATTTGCTTTCAACGCCCAAAGATAGTGCTAACGGGAACATTATATATGCGTGTGGATTGAAGCCCTCAGTGTACCAAACAGGAATTCCAGCACGTTTTAATGCTCTCTGCATTGTTCTGTTGAGGTCTAGATGGGAAATATATTTTGCTCTGTCAAGTTTTGAAAAGGTTGCTCTGATATTTATTCTATCCACAGTAGACACCTCCGCAATTTTTTGAAACTCCGCAGCCGGAACAACCCTCACGGCAGTTTCTTGTTGTCTTGCTTTCGTGTGCCTTTTTGTTTTCTCTTACAAAGAATTCGTGAGAAACCATATAATCAAGATGACTCCAAGGTAAGATTTCGTCAAAGCTTCTTAATCTGTTTGCATAGAATGAAGTATCAACTCCACGTTCTTTAAATGCTTCTTCCCATAAGTCAAATCTGAAGTATTCATCCCAGCCATCTAGCTTACATCCTTTTTTCCATGCAGTATATACAACATCACATAACCTTCTGTCGCCTCTTGCAAGAACTGCTTCAAGCAAGCTGACATTGACATTGTGCCAACTCAATCTTATTTTTCTGTTGCTCTTGACACATTCAAGTAAGAAAGCCTGTTTTTCAAGTACTTCTTCTTTTGTTGCCTGTGGTTCAAATTCAAAAGGTGTAAAAGGTTTTGGCACAAAGGTTGCACAGCTTATTGAAATCTGAACGCCCTTGCCCCGTGGTCGGTTAGACATTTTATAAAAAATATCAATAATTTTCTGAGCAGTTTCAAATATGCCTTTTAAATCTTCCTGAGTTTCAGTAGGGAGACCAAGCATAAAATAAAGCTTAACGTTTGTGTATCCGCCTTCAAAAGCGATTTTACAAGTGCTCATAATTTCATCTTCGCTGACGTTTTTGTTAATAACATCACGAAGGCGTTGAGTTCCAGCCTCAGGAGCAAATGTAAGTCCGCTCTTTCTGACTTTTTTTATTTTTTCAAGCAAGTCCTCATTAAAATTATCAATCCTTAATGAAGGCAATGATAGATTGACGTTATCTTTTTCAGTATAATCAACAAGAGTATTGAGCATTCCCTCAATATCGGAATAGTCACTTGTACTTAACGATGAAAGGGAAACTTCTTCATACCCTGTATTTTCACATAATGCTTTAGTTTCCTGTTTTATTGTTTCAACTGATTTTTCTCGCAAAGGTCTGTAGATAAATCCAGCCTGACAGAAACGACAGCCACGGACACATCCTCTTAATACTTCAACAACTGCTCTGTCGTGGACAATTTCAGTAAAAGGAACAACAAAATTATCAGGATAATAAACCTTGTCAAAATCCTTTACAATTCTTTTTATAACCTTCTCAGGAGCATTATGTGTTGCCTTAATTTCTTTAATGGTATTATCATCATTGTAGCTAACATTATAAAATGCAGGTACATATATTCCTTCAATCTGAGCAGCTTTTTCAAGGAATTCAAGCTTTGTTGGATTTTTCGACTTCATACTTGCATATAAGTCCATAAGTTCAAGGTTAACCTCTTCACCCTCACCAAGTATGAAAATATCAATAAAGTCAGCAAGTGGCTCAGGATTGCATGCACAAGGTCCCCCAGCGACAACTATTGGAAATAAGTCTTTTCTATCCTTTGACTTTACAGGAAGTCCCGCAAGGTCAAGCATATTAAGAACATTAGTATATGAAAGCTCATATTGAAGAGTAAATCCAATGAAATCAAATTCTTTTATTGGATCAAGACTTTCAAGTCCATATAAAGGAATATGGTTGTCACGCATTAATTCTTCAAAATCTATTGACGGAGCAAAGACTCTTTCACACCAATAATTTTCCCTCTGATTGGTCAGACCGTAGAGAATTTTCATTCCAAGATGTGACATTCCAATGTCATAGGTATCAGGGAAACAAAAGGCAAACCTTACGTCAACTTTTGATTTATCCTTTATTATACTTCCATGCTCTCCACCAATATATCTTGATGGCTTCTGAACTTTGAGCAATATTTTTTCTATTTTATTTTTAAGCATTACTTCCTCCAAAAATTTAAACACTGACATTTATTATATAATAATTTTATATAAACTTCAACTATAAAAATAATTCTGAAATAATTATAAAACAAATTGTAAAATACAGCGAAATATTAGAACTTTTTTTCAGCAATAACACTACACCAAATAAAACAAAAAGGGAAACTGATATGTACCTTATTATCTTTCTGATTGCAATAGATTTTTCTGGTTTTTTTGTTACAAGAAAAAGATCAATGATCTTTCCACCATCAAAATGCTTGAAAGGTATAAGATTGAACAATCCTATTATTAAATTAAATACTGCGAAAAGAGAAAAATTTAAACTACTTTTAGTCATTGGATAAATTACTGCGAATAGTATTATGTTAGTCACGCTTCCACCGCTTAGTATGAGAAAGTCTTGTACCGTTGAAGTAATTTTACTGTTGTCAGGTGTAATTTTTATTCCTGCACCATAAAAATCAATCTTCTTAGGTGGAACACTGAAAAGGCACATTAATAAAATGTGCCCTGATTCGTGAAGCATACAGGCAATTAAAGCAAGTAGCATATAAGATGATTCCTGAATAAGTCCTAATAATGCTATCACAGCAAAAAAGCTAAAATGCATTGCTATTTCAATATTTTTTATTTTAAACCTTAGCATTTATTATTTTTGTGAGCTTTGAAATTATATTAGTAAGCTCTTGTTTATAATTAAAATCACTATCAATCTGAATATGACAATTATGCAGAAAATCCTTTGTCATATCAGGTTTTGAATAATTCAGTATAATTATTGCTACAACAATTAGAACACATATCACGCATTGAAATAATATAATCTGCCCAAGTGAAATTGTCATTGAAGATTTAAATGTATCCTCTTCATTATCCTCACTACTAAAAACATACTCGTCACTATAATTGTTGTCAAGGTCACTTTCAGGTTCATCCGAATATCCGATGTCTTTGATTTTTATCAATTCATCCATTGTTATACCTCCATTACTATTTTATAAATATTATTAAAATAATAATGTAAATATGCAAAAGAGCGCCACAAACGTGACGCTCTTATAAATGATTCATTCTTTTTCTTTTTTAATTCCAAAAATAAATCGGAAAAAACTTGAAATTACTTTTGGTGGCTTTACTACTACTATTTTCATATCATACCCTCCTATGTAAATTCGTATCATAGTTTATAGTATTCAGAAAACAGAAATAAGTGATTATTTTTTTAAGTGAATTATCAGTAATTTTCCGTCTTTTACTGTAATTTCGGCAAAATTATCTGTAATTTCATTTGAAATTCCAATTGGAAAGTCTTGAGTAACAACAACATTATCAAGCGGATACTTTACACCTTTTTCTGATACACCTTTTGCAGAATTCGTATAGGAGAAAACTGAAAGCACATAGCCTTCTTTCTTTTCAACTGTTACTGAATTGTTTTTAATTATTAAAAATTCTTCTGATTCTGTTATTATTTTTCCACAAGCATTATTCTCAACAAGATAATTAAGTGACTGGATATTTGCATAAGCATGATCAAATCTATTACCCATAGCGCCATAAATCTCAAAATAACTATAGCCTTTTTCAAGGACATATTTTATGGCAAGCATTGTGTCCGTATCATCTTTCTCTTTTGGATATCGGATAATTTCGTCTACATCATCAGGAATTTCATCTAAAGAGTCAAAATCACCAATAAGTGCGTTAACATGAACATTAAGCTTCTTTGCGTGATAATAACCACTGTCAGCGCATATTACATAATCTTTTTCATTAACATTTATATTCAGTTCATTATAATTATTAATGACACCGCCAGTAAAGATAATACATTTCTTGCTGTTATTGATCATTTTTTAATTTCCCATTCTTTTATCTGTTTTGCTTCTTCATACATATTTACATAACTGTCATGGCGTGATTTTTTAATCAACCCATTATTCATAGCTTCAATAACTGCACAACCCTTTTCTTTTGTATGAGAGCAATCCTGAAATCTGCATTTCCCTAAATAATCCTCAAATTCAGTAAAACAGGAAGCTAAATCTTCCTTCAAAATAACATCATATCGTTGTGTATCAAGTGTAGAAAAGCCAGGAGTATCAGCAACATATCCACCATCAGCTAGCTTGAATAGCTCGACGTGACGAGTCGTATGCTTGCCACGACCAAGTTTCTTACTTATCTCGTTTGTATCAAGTTTAAGCTCAGGGAGAATATTGTTAAGCATTGTTGATTTTCCAACGCCAGAATTACCAGTAAAAGCACTTAACTTCCCTGTCAGCTGTACCAATACTTTTTCACAGCCCGCTCCTGTAATGTTGTTAACTGAATATACTGTGATTCCAGCTGAATTATATATATCTGTAATCTCACTTATACCCTTCATATCAATTTTTGTTATAACAATTATTGGTTTAATATTTTTATATTCACATAAAGCAATAAACTTATCCAGCAATAAAAAATTGGGAACAGGTGAACAGGTTGATACTACAAAAATCAATTGATCTAAATTAGCAAGAGGAGGTCGAATCAGATAATTCTTTCTATCAAAGATTTCTGATATCACATAATTTTTGTTATTTTCTGTTTCTATTCTTACTCTGTCACCACAACAAGGAGATATATCTTTTTTTCTGAAAATTCCTCTTGCACTACATTCAAATACGCCGTCGGGAGCCTCTACAAAGTAGATGCCCCCGATTGCTTTTGTTATTATGCCGATTTTGCTATTTAATGAAGCCATATAAATCCTTTATTTTAATCATTATCGTTTACTGGTAATGCGTCGTCAGGTGCTTGTGAAGAATCATCTGTCACTGAAGAGTCTGGTGTAGTCTGTTCCGCAACTCTCGATGCTTCAGCAAAAGCATTTGCATTAATTATCTGAACATTAGTATACTTTTTATTTATAAAGTCAATAGTAACTCTAGCATACTGCTTAGGACCATTTTGCTTTTGTTCAACACTTGTAACTTCAAACAATACAACAACATTTGAGCCCTTACCTGTTAAAGGTATAGAAATCTTACTTGCTTTATCAGTAACTGTTACACTACCAATCTGTTTACCGTTTTCATTTGTATTATAACCGGTAATAATGAAAGATCCCTTTGCATTCTTGCCCATAGGAAGCTCAACTGAAACCTGCGTATCCTCCAATTTACCAGAACTTACACGAATAATTACTTCAGTCCATTTCGCTACTGATGTATTTGGAGCAACACTCTGACTTACAACAGTACCAGCAGGTTTATCAGAGCTTATTGGTATTGGTTTACCAGTTATATATTTTTCCTGAAGAAGCTTCATAGCATCATTTTCTTGCATTCCCTCAACCTTAGGAACAATAGTTGATGAACTTAATGGTCCCTGACTTATATATACTGATATTTCAGAACCATAGGCGGCTTTTGAATCAGCAGGTGGATCTGTTTTTACTACAGAATCCTTAGGGATATTTTCATCTGTTACATTAATAGGAACAACCTTAAAGCCTTTTTCTTCAAGAACTGCCTTTGCATTATCATAAGATTTATTCTTAACATCAGGTACTTCAACCTGACGTTTACCCTTGCTAACTTTTATTTTAATTTCGCCATTGCTCTTTAAAAGTCTTCCTTCAGAAGGATTCTGCTCAAATATTATTCCCTCATCATATTCTGCTGAATATTCCATTGTTGCTGTAAACTTAAACTTATCACCATATTCCTTTTTTGCGTCACTATAGGAAATACCGATAAGCTTAGGTACTTTATAATCACCATTCTTTTTATTATCATTTATCTTTATAAGCAAAGTACAGATTATAATTGCAACAATTACTACTACACCAACAGTTACGCCAGTTAGTACAGGAATAATAAGTGAAGATTTTTCCTCTTCTTCATAATATTCTTCATCATCAACAGCCTCTTCTTCAACTCCTACAGAAGATGAAGCTAATGGTTTAAAGAAAATTGTCGGATTTTCATTATTTGAAGAAACCATTTTATTGCTGTATCCAAATACTATCGTTGGATTAGCTTTAAATATTTCAATATCCTTAATCATTTCTGATGCAGACTGATATCTGTTAGCAGGTGATTTCTGCATTGCATGAAGAACAATTTCTTCAAGTCCTTCTGGAATTGCTTCGTTAATCTTTTTTAGTGGAATAACAGCTTCCTGCATATGCATTAATGCTACTGCTACAGGTGTATCCGCTTCAAATGGTTTTTTACCTGTAAGCATTTCATACAACATAGCTCCTACAGAGTAAATATCACTCTTTTCATCAGTAATATCACCTCTTGCCTGCTCAGGACTTATATAATGAACAGAACCAATAGTCTTATCAGAAAGAGTTTTACCTTCTTCACGTGAAAATCTCGCAATTCCAAAATCCATTACCTTGATTGTTCCATCAGGGAACAGCATGATATTCTGTGGTTTGATATCTCTATGAACAATTCCTCTATCATGAGCGTGCTGCAATGCTCTTAATATCTGAATAGTGAAATGAATAGCATCCTTCCATTTAAGGACAGATTGCTGCTCCATAAACTCCTTCAAAGTAATTCCATCAATATATTCCATAACAATATACTGAATCTTATCAGTAAAACCAACGTCAAATATCTTAACTATGTTTGGATGTGATAATACAGCTATTGCTTTTGATTCATTCCTAAATCTTCTGATAAAATCCTCATTACCGGCAAATTCTGTCTTCAAAATCTTGACAGCAACTGTTTTATTTTCCATAATATCTGTTGCTTTATAGACATCTGCCATTCCGCCGATACCAATAAGCTCAGTTATTTCATATCTGCCATCGATTTTCTGTCCAATATTGCGATCCATTATGTTCACTCCTAATAATTAGTCTGCAATCAATGCAAGAGTAATGTTATCTTTTCCACCCTCGTCAATTGCATATTTCATTAGCTTCTCTGAAGCTTGTTCAAGGTTATTACTATTTATAATTTCAGCAAGTATTTCATCACTGCAATAGCCGGACAAACCATCTGTACACATAAGTATTACTGAGCCAACAGGAATGTCTATCTCATAATAATCAGGTTCAAGTTTATCATCAATTCCAACGGCACGTGTAATTATATTTCTCTGGTGATGGGTCTTAAGCTCTTCAACATTTATTTCACCCTGCTCATATAACATCTGAACATAAGTGTGGTCTGTTGAAATCTGATGTACATTGTCTTTTTCAATTATATATGCACGGCTATCACCAACATTTCCGATAAAAGCAATGTCATTTTTAATAATTCCACATACACAAGTGGTACCCATACCAATTTTCGATTCATCTGTAAGAGATTTTTTAAAAACAATAGAGTTTGCAGCAATTAGAGAACTTAATATTAAATTCCTAATGCTGTTAAAATCTGCATCCTGGCGATAATTCTGGACTATTCTGTCAAATACAGCATTTACAGCAATTTCACTTGCCTCACTACCTGCATTTTCTCCTCCCATTCCGTCGCAGACAACAACAATGGCAGAGCCATCTGGCATTACCTTAGTCAAAACTCTGTCCTGATTTTCAAAACGAACCAAGCCAGTGTCAGTTTTTGTTATAACCTGCATTGTTTCACTCCTTGCTATTAAACTTCATACTCTCT
Source organism: Bacillota bacterium (assembly GCA_023395435.1). Lineage (GTDB taxonomy): Bacteria > Bacillota > Clostridia > Oscillospirales > Ruminococcaceae > SZUA-444. The sequence continues at coordinate 5,194 of JAEWZG010000043.1, read as the reverse complement.
TCTCAGTTGACCGCATGCTGCGTCAATATCAGACCCTAAAGTCCTTCTTACTGTTGCGTTAATTCCCAAATCAGTCAGATATTTTTGAAAACGTTGAGCAGATTTATGAGTAGAATTATAATTACGTTCTTTTATTTTATTAACTGGGATTAAATTAACATGGCAAATCATGCCCTTGAGCAATTTGGAAAGTATTAAAGCATCACTCTGGGTGTCATTTACTCCATCAATTACTGCATATTCAAATGATATTCTTCTTCCTGTTTTTTCTATATAATTTTTGCAGGCAGAAATCAGTTGATTAATATTAAATCTATTATTAACTGGCATTATTTCACAACGCGACTTATCATCAGTAGCATGAAGTGAAATTGACAATGTGAGACCATATTTCAGTTGTGCAAGTTCATTAATTCTATCCACAAGTCCACAAGTTGAAAGTGAAACATGTCGCAGACTCATGTTTGTTCCGTTTTCTGATGATAAAATATCAAGGAACTTAATAACATTATCAAAATTATCAAGTGGTTCACCAATCCCCATAAGGACAATGCTCGATACTTTTACTCCTGAATTTTTTTCAGTTTCATAAAGTTGTAGCAATATTTCAGAAGGTTCAAGATCTCTTTTATAACCTGCTATTGTTGAAGCACAGAATTTACATCCCATTTTACAACCTACCTGTGTTGAAACACACAGACTATATCCATGGTTATACTCCATAAGCACAGTTTCAACATGATTACCATCAGAAAACTCATAAAGATATTTTACAGTATTATCCCTACTTGATTCAAGCTTTCTGACAACAATTAGCTTTTTTATACAAAAATATGTTTCAAGCTTATCCTGTAGTTGTGCAGAAATATTAGTCATTTGCGAAAAATCTGTAATTCTTTTCTGATGCAACCATTCATAAATCTGACGGGCTCTGAACTTTTTCTCACCAAGTTCTATTATATTTTCCTCAAGCTCATTTAATGACATTGAAAGTATATCTTTTTTTTTCACAATGTCACCTTGCCTTTCTGATTTTTGCAATAAAGAAACCGTCACTGTTACAGAAATTTGTGAAGATCGTTGCTTTATAATCACCGAATGGAACTCCTAAATTTGAAAGTATATTTACTTTTTCACAATCGCTATGATTACTTATAAACTTATCTATAACATTGTCATTTTCTAATTTATTCAGTGTGCAGGTAGAATATACAAGCTCACCGCCAACTTTAAGGTACTTATAAGAAGTTTCAAGAATCTGATACTGAATATCAGGAAGATTGTCAAAATCGGAAAAATTCTTATACTTTATTTCAGGCTTTCGTCTGATTACTCCAAGACCAGAGCAAGGAACATCGCATAATATTTTATCTGCAAGTGGTAGTTTTTGATTAAATTCCTTTGCATTATTAGTTCCAGCTTTTATTATATTAAGCCCTAATCTTTTCGCACCATTCCAGATTAACTGTGCTCGCTTTTCATGAAGGTCAAAAGCAAGTATCTGACCATTATTATTCATAAGCTCTGCTATTGTGAATGCTTTTCCGCCTGGTGCTGAACATAAATCAAGAACGGTTTCACCCTCTTTTACATCAAGGGCAATACAACAAAGCTGGCTTGCTATATCCTGAACATGAAAATATCCTTTTTTATATGCATCACTGTTTTCAATTGAAACAGCATTATTTATTTCAAGACAATTATTTATTAAAGGAACTTTTTTAGCAATAATATCTTCTTTAGAAAGTTCTACTATAAGCATATCTATGTCTGTATTTTGTGTATTCACTCTTATCGTAATAGGAGCTCGTCCAAGCGAAGTGCGAAGCATAGATAATGCTGCTTCTTCACCATAATCTGAAAACCATTTCTGAATAAGCCACTCTGGACAGGAATATTTTATAGAAAGCTTTTCAATTTCATTTTTACCCTTTGGAAGTACTTTTCCGTCACGGATAAAGCTCCTTAATACTGCATTGACAAAGCCTTTTATTGCAGGATTTTTATTAGCTTGCGCAAGAATAACGCTTTCATTAACAGCAGCACTTTCAGGAACGCTATCCATATATATAAGCTGATAAATTCCCATTCTAAGGATTTGTCTGACTTCATCGGATAACTTATCAACAGGACGCGCTGAATATTTCTTAATAATTAAATCAAGAGTCAATATGCGTTCTGTTACTCCATAAAATAAAGCGGCCGCAAATTTCTTATCCTGCGGTGAAAGCTGACTTTTATTGAGTGTTTCATCAAGCATAATGTTTGAATATGAATTGTTTTTTGACATTTTAACAAGCATCTGTAATACAACTTGTCTTGCAGTTTTCATTAAAGGCTAATCTCTCCTTCTATTGTTTGCAATCATTATGCTTAAAATTAATCGTAATAATGTTGCAAGAGATGATACAAGAGCAGCAACATAAGTCATGGCTGCTGCTTTCAGTACTCTTTTTGCACCCACAAGTTCATCGTCATATAAAATATTGTGTGATTGTAAGGTGTTAAGCGCTCTTGAGCTTGCATTGAATTCAACTGGTAAAGTTACAAGCTGAAATATAGCAACTGTTGCGAATAATACAACTCCTATTATTGCTATTGTATTTGAAAACAATAAACCCAATAATACAATCCATATACCAAGAGTTGAACCTATATTTGTTATAGGTACTAAAGCACTTCTTAATTTTATTGGTTTATAATCAGTTGCGTGCTGGATAGCATGTCCAACCTCGTGAGCAGCAACACCTATAGAAGCAACTGATGTACTACCATAAACGCTATCCGATAATCTAACTACATTTGTCTTTGGGTCAAAATGATCTGTAAGATGTCCGCTTATTCTTTCTATCTGAACATTAAACAGTCCATTATCATCTAAAATTTGTCTTGCAACTTGCGAAGCTGTCAATCCCCTGCTGTTCTGTATTTTTGAATATCTGTCAAATGTTGATTTTACCTTATACTGTGCCCATAATGCAAAAATAAGAGCAGGTATCATCAATATCATTGTCGGATCATAATAAAATCCAAAACCGTAAGGCATATTGTTTTCTCCTATCTGAACATTTGATTTTTTTCTACAGGATTACCTCTCAGATAGTCAGCGGTTTTCATCCTCTTTGAGCCTTCAGATTGAAGCTCAAGAATTCTTAAAGAACCTGTTCCGCACAAAACAGTCAAATCCTTTTCATTTATTATCTGCCCAAAGTTATCATTTTTTTCATTTATGTTTATAATTTCTGATTTATATATTTTAATTCTCTTATTATTAAGCATTGCCGTTGCACACGGCCAGTCAGAAAGTCCTCTTATCTGATTATGAATTTCTGTAACTGATTTTGAAAATTCAATCGGGCACATATCCTTTGATAGCATTGGTGCATAGCAGGACAACGAATCATCCTGCTTTTGTGGTGTAATATTACCCTTTTCAAGTTCTTCAAGGGTTTTAATAAGCAAATTAGCTCCTAATACTGACAATCTATCGTGAAGCTCGGAGGCTGTTTCATTTTTACCTATTCCAGTAGAAGCTTTTAAAAGCATATCTCCTGTATCAAGTCCCTCTGCCATAAGCATAGTTGTAACGCCGGTCTCTTTTTCACCATTAAGAACACACCATTGAATAGGACCAGCACCTCTATATTTAGGCAACAATGACGCGTGGACATTTATACACCCGTATTTTGGAATATTTAATACTTCTTTTGGAAGAAGCTTTCCGTATGCAACAACTATAATGTAATCAGGAGCAATGTCTTTTAAAATCTGAATTGATTTTTCAGCATCCTCACCTTTTTTAAAGCTTTGTGGCTGAAAAACTTCAATGTTGTTTTCCTGTGCACAGACTTTTACAGGAGGAGGGGTTAGCTTATATCCTCTGCCCTTTGGTTTATCAGGCTGTGAGAAAACAGCTTTAACATTATAACCTGCTTTTACTAATTCCTGTAAAGTCGGAACCGCAAAATCAGGGGTTCCCATAAAAACTATATTCATTAAAATCCCCCATTAGTCTTCTTCTATTTCTACCATTTCTTCAACTATATCAAGAAAAAGCCTTCCTTCAAGATGGTCAGTTTCGTGGCAGGCGCAACGGCATCCCATTTCAGTAAGATCCATCTCAAACCACTCACCGTTTCTATTCTGTGCTTTAAGATGACAGTTCATAGGTCGTGTAACATATCCCCATTCATTCGGACAGGATAAGCATCCCTCAATATCTCTCTGGCTACCACTTGTATTAGAAATTGTAGGATTTATTGCTTCAACCACGCCGTCTCCTACATCCATAATAAATACTCTTCTTAAAAAACCAACCTGAGGTGCAGCAAGACCAACACCGTTTGCTGCTTTTAATGTTTCAGCCATGTCATCAAGTAACGTCCATAACTTCTGGTCAAAAACTTCTACTGTCTTACACTTTTTTCTTAGTACATCTTCATTTTTTGATACTATTGCTCTTAATGCCATTGATTTTCCTCCTAAATTTATAAACCTATATCCCCGTTAATATCTGCATAAATACTTGTATTTGTAAATAATTTGTTCTTTGATGATTTTATCAACACTTCACTTATTAGTTTCCTGAATTTTGATGAGTTCCTGAATTTAATAATAATTCTGTATCTAAATTTATTATTTATCTTTCCTAAAGTGCATTTTGATGGTCCTAATACTCTTAAAGGAATTTTTAGCTGTTGCTGTGAAATTTCTTTTTTTAAGATTTTAATAACTTCTTCTGATGCTTTTAAAACTTCACTTTCAACAAGTGAACTTAAACCTATTACACATATATCACAGAATGGTGGATATGTCAGTACCCTCCTGAGTGCAATTTCCTCTTCAAAAAATCCTTTATAGTCCTGATCTGCAGCAAGATTCAACACATAATGATCAGGAACAAATGTCTGTATAAAAGCAAGACCTTCCTTAACTCCACGGCCACTTCTTCCGACTACTTGTGTAATTAGTGAAAAGGTCCTCTCATAACTTCTGAAATCTCCGGTATACAATGCCTTATCAAGTGACAGAACACCAACAAGAGTGACATTTGGGAAGTCAAGCCCCTTTGCTATCATCTGTGTCCCTATCATTATATCATATTTCCCATCGCCAAAATCGTTAAAGTTTTTTTCATAGGAATATCTTGAATATGTTGTATCCGCATCCATACGCAGGACTCTTGCGGTTGGGA
>JAEWZG010000132.1 GCA_023395435.1 Bacillota bacterium | reverse complement strand
CTGACATTTCAAAAGTCAAAAAAGTTTTCTCACACGAACAGGCTTTAGCTCAATGCTCGGAATTTATAAAAGAAAACGGATATACTCCTGTTAAGTATGCAAATACAGCTCTTGCGGCAGAATTTGTTCTCAACAGCAGTGAGGACATTGCTGCAATTTGCTCAAAAGATTGTGCAGAAATAATGGGGCTTGAAATTATTAATTCCGAAATATCAAATTCAGATGAAAATTACACAAGATTTATTTGTATTTCAAAGTACATTTATATTTCTGAAAATGCTAATATTATTTCTGTTTCACTATCTCTATCTCATACACCTGGAGCATTATACAGACTTCTTACGAAGTTTTCAGTAATAGGCTTAAACCTTCTTAGAATTGAAAGTAAGCCTATAGCAAGCAAGGACTTCAACGTCGTTTTCTATCTTGATTTTGAAGGTAGTATAAATCAACCCGAGGTTATCGAAATTATTTATGCATTAAAGGAAGAGCTTGAATATTTCAAGTTTCTCGGGAATTATAACGAGGTGATTTAATGCTTTCTGTCATAATAGTTTCAGGCGGGAAAAGTTCACGAATGAATGGCATAAACAAGCAATTTGTTGAACTTTGCGGAATTCCTGTTATTATTCGTTCAATTAATGCTTTTGATAATATTGATGAAATCTGTGAGATAATAGTTGTAACAAATACTGATTGTCTTGAAGCCATGAAAAAACTTATTGCTAAATACAGTTTCAATAAGAAAATCAAAATTACTGTTGGTGGACAAACACGTCAACAATCAGTTTTTAACGGATTTAAGCTGGTTGATGAAAAAAGTGATTATGTTGCAATACATGATGGTGCAAGACCACTTATCAGCAGAAATGTTATTGAGCAGCTTATTGAAAATGTAAAGCTTTATAAAGCGACAACTGTTGGTGTTCCCGTCAAGGATACAATAAAAGTTGTGCAAAATGGTTTTATAAAAAATACTCCAAAAAGAGATACGCTTTATATAACACAGACACCACAGATTTTTAAGAAAAGTCTATACACAGAGAGTGTTGAAGGCGCTATAAAAAGTGGACTTGATTTCACTGACGATTGTCAGCTTGTTGAGAATATTGGATATAAGGTTTTTATGACAATTGGTGAATACACTAACATTAAAATCACAACTCCAGATGATATTAAGCTTGCTGAAAATTTATTAAAGGAAGTGTCTAAATGAGAATAGGTCAAGGCTACGACGTACACCAACTTGTTGAAGGTAGAAAACTGATTCTCGGTGGAGTGGAAATTCCACATTTAAAAGGACTCCTCGGACATTCTGATGCTGACGTGCTTGTCCATGCTATTATGGATGCTTTTCTTGGTGCGTGTGCACTCGGTGACATCGGTAAGCACTTCCCAGATAATAAAGATGAATACAAAAATGCTGACAGCATTGAACTTTTGAAAAAAATATGTGAGCTTTTAAAAAGTAAAGGATATGAAATAATTAATATTGATTCCACTATTATTGCACAAAATCCAAAACTCGCACCATATATTGATAAAATGAGAGAAAATATTGCTGTTGCTTGCTCTATTAATATCAATCAGATTTCAGTTAAAGCAACAACAGAAGAACATCTTGGTTTTACAGGACAGGAAGCTGGTATAAGTGCCAGTGCCGTCTGCCTCTTGAATTAGCTATACCAAAACTGTCATTTCTGCATATTATAGAGTATATCCATAATATGCAAGAGGTGAATAATTTGAACGGTCTGTATAACAATAAGCATTTGATTGCACTAACCTCAATTACCTACGCGATTAAAGCAAAAAATCTTCTTAACAGCGTTGGGTATTATTGTGAAATAGAGAGAACTCCAAAAGACTTGTCCAAAGGGTGCGGATACAGCATTCGTGTTAAAAATGATATTAATCTTATACTATCTATTCTTGCTTCAGAGAATATAGCTGTAAAAGATTATATGCGGATATAGAGGTGGCAGCCATGATTTATTTTGATAATGCTGCTACTACCTTCCCGAAACCGCCTTCAGTTCAGAGGGCGGTAAACAAAGCTGTACTGATATATGGAGGGAATCCAGGCAGGAGCGGTCACAGATATTCGCTTAGAGTTGCAGAGGAGGTTTTTAAGACAAGAGCACAATGTGCAGAATTTTTTGGCGCAAAAATAGAAAATGTTGTTTTTACGCAAAACTGCACCTATGCTTTAAATCTTGCAATAAAGGGTATAATGGCTGACGGAGGTAATATTATTATTTCCTCTCTTGAGCATAATTCTGTTGCACGACCTGCTTATACTTTATCAAACAAGAACTGTACCTTCAGCATTGCAGAAGTTGATAAAAACGATGATGTTACAATGGAGAATTTTGAGAGACTCATTACTCCTGAAACTAAAGCCATCGCCTGCACAATAGCAAGTAATGTTACAGGCCAGATTCTTCCCTATAAGAAAATTGCCAAGCTATGCAAAAAGTATGATCTTTGCTATATTGCTGACGGAGCGCAGGCATGTGGTGTTATTCCGCTGAAAATGTCTGACGGTTTCAATTTTTTGTGTGCTGCAGGCCACAAAGGACTTTATGGCACCACAGGGACAGGACTATTGATTTCTGATGGAAAATATCCACTTTCTACTGTTATTGAGGGTGGAACAGGAACAACCTCCGACAAGCTTGATCAACCTGATTTCATGCCTGAAAGACTTGAAAGCGGAACATTGAATACTGTTGGAATTCTTGCACTTGGAGCAGGTCTTAACTATATAAACAAAAAAACACTTAATAAAATTTATGAGCACGAAAATTCATTGTGTAGTTTATTCATTAAGAAAGCTTCAAAAATTAAAGGAATATGTATTTATCGAAAAAGATATTGTAATTATGTTCCTATTGTTTCGTTTAATCTTGATTACCTAACGGCGGAAGAGCTTGCTTCACAGCTTGATAATGCAGGATTTGCTCTTCGTGGTGGTCTGCACTGTGCTATACTTGCACACAAATGCAATGGTACAGATGAAAAAGGTACGGTAAGGTTTGCACCCTCTTCTTTCAACACTGAACAAGAAGTTATCATGCTTGTAAATGCAATCAAAAAAATATCAACATTTTTTTGATAATTACTTGTATTTATTCAATTATGTGTTAAAATTAATATATGCGTATCTATGTATATAAGCGGGCTATTTTTAATGATATAGCCCGCAACACTAAAGATTTTATTAAGTTTTGCAGTATAAAATGTAGGGAAGTGAAGTATGAGTTATATTATAGATGTTGTCAGTAATATTTCAAGCGTAGTAAAATCTATATCAATAGCAGACATTATTGATATGGTAATTCTATCTTATCTTTTATACAAAGGCATAAAACTTATTAAAGAAACTCGTGCTGAACAATTGATTAAAGGTATTGCATTATTATGCGTTGCTTATTTCATCGTGGACAAGCTTGAATTAAAAACCATGGGGTTTCTGCTTCATAATTTCTTCCAATGGGGTATTCTTGCTATTATTATAATGTTTCAGCCTGAATTACGACGTGCACTTGAAAAAATGGGACGAGCAAAGGTTTCAAACTTTAATGTTTTCTCTTTAGGTTCGGATTCAAGTGATGCAATGGTTTATAGATGGGAAGAGGCAATACGTGCAATAGTAGATGCTTCTGTTGATCTTTCTGCAACTAAAACAGGTGCACTTATAGTTATAGAAAGACTAACTAAACTTGGCGAACAGATCGACACGGGTACCATTATTAATGCTAAGCCTAGTGCCGCTGTTCTTGAAAATATATTTTTCCCGAATACTCCGCTTCACGATGGTGCTGTAATTATTCGCGACGGACGTGTTCATGCTGCCGGATGCTTCCTTCCTAAGCCGCAGAAGGAAGAACTCATTACAAAAACTCTTGGTTCAAGACACCGCGCCGCTATCGGTATGAGTGAAAACTCCGATGCTATTATTATTGTTGTTTCAGAAGAAACAGGAGTAATTTCTATAGCTGAAGAAGGTCAGCTCACACGAGGCTTTACCAAAGATAATTTATTACAGCTCTTAAAGTCTAAGCTTATCCCAGAAAAGCAACCTGATGATAAATCAGCGAGAGCTAAAAAAATTTTCCGTGGGAAGGTGAAGACAAAATGAAATTAAAGAAAATCAAATTTCTCACAAATACCACAAATGATATTGTTCTCAAAATTTATGCTGTTGTGCTTGCCATACTTATTTGGTTCATAATATCTGTCACATTGTATCCGACGGTAACAAGAACCATTAATAATGTTCCTATTGTACCTATCGTAACAAAAGGCACTGCCGCTGAAGATTTCGGACTCAGACCTGTTAGTATTGATAAAAAAGATGTTTCCGTAAGAATTTTCGGAAAAAGGTACAACATTGGCGATTTATCTTCTGAAGACCTACAGGCACAGCTTATTGTTGACAGCAACGTAAATAAGCCTGGTGAATACGAACTTGAAGTTAAGATTATATCAAAGAAAAAGACAAATTTTGATATTAAGAATATAAGTCCATCAAAGATTAAAGTTAAGTTCGATAGTATTATTGAAAAGGAATTCCCTGTTGAAGTCGAAGCACCTAATATTACTGTTGCAAATGGATATCTTATTGAGCCTATTACAGTTAACCCAAACACAATTAAAGTAAAAGGTCCTAAAGAAGAAATTGAAAAAATAACAAAGGTTGTTGCAAGGACAGAGGAAAAGAAATCTCTCAGCGAATCTCTCATAATCAGTGACGCAAGCATTGTTGTATACAATGGTGAAACAATAATGAGTAAGGAAAATCTTAATTTCAATACAAATAAAATTGAATTAAGAATTCCGATTTTAATGCAGAAATCATTACCATTAAAACTTGGTATTCAGAATGCCCCGCCGGATTTCGATTTAGCATCCTTAAAATATTCACTTTCAAAGAGCAAAATTGATATAGCGGCACCTGTTAATTCAATCAGGGATCTTGGAGAAGTTCATCTTGGATATCTCAATCTTCACAGTGTTGATCTGAATTCTTCATTTGTTTATAATGTTGAACTGCCTGATAAGTATAAAAATCTTTCTGGATATTCGTCTATTAATGTAAACTTTGACTGGAATAATTACTCTTCAAAGACCATTTCACTGGATAAAAGTAAGATTTTTGTTGTAAATGCTCCTTCAAAATATAATATTAAAATTAAAACAAACAATATCTGGAGCATTAAACTTATTGGACCAAAGAGTGTAATTGATAAAATTACCGCTTCTAATGTTATTGCTGAAATTGATCTTTTGGAGGCTGAACTTAATCAATCGACTTACAGTATGCCTGTTCAGATATATTCACCACAGTATCACAACATCTGGGCATTTGGAAACTATAATGCTACTATAAGTGTATCAGATAAATAATATAGCAAAGTTTTAAGGAGAAATATGCCGGTAATTATTCAACAGATTAAAGCATCGCTTGATTGTGATAAAGATAGTGTTATCAGGAAAGCTTTGATAAAAATTGATTTGAGTTTTTCGGAAGTTTCTGAAGCATCAATATATAAAACTTCACTTGATGCACGAAAACAGAATGATATTCATTTTGTTCATTCGGTTATCGTTACACTCAGACATCCTGAACTTGAAAAAAAAACATGTGAGAAAAATGCCTGTTGTTCTTATATTGAGAGCAATAGGCTTTCTCCTGTTATATCAAAGAGCAAGCGTAATGGTGAAATCGTAATCGCTGGATTTGGACCTGCTGGAATGTTTGCTGGACTTGTTCTCGCCGAATACGGATACAATCCTGTAATTTTTGAAAAAGGTGAAGCCATAGAAGATCGAGTAAAAACAGTAAATGAATTCTGGAATGGCGGAGAACTCAACACAAATTCGAACGTACAGTTCGGCGAAGGTGGTGCTGGTACATTTTCTGACGGAAAACTCACAACAAGAATAAATGATCCACTTTGTAGGTATATTCTCGAAAAATTTGTTGAAATGGGAGCTCCTAAGGAAATACTTTCAAAAGCAAAACCACACATTGGCACAGATAATCTGCGTAATGTTGTTAAAGCTATAAGAAAGCGAATAATATCGCTTGGTGGAAAAATCAATTTCAACTCTGAAATTGATGAATTTGAAATAACAAATAATACATTAATTTCTGTATCATCAAACGGTAACGATATTAATTGTCAGGCGCTCGTTCTTGCTATTGGGCACAGTGCGCGAGATACCTTTGTAAAGTTACTTGATAAAGGAATTTTTATAGAAAACAAACCATTTTCGGTTGGTGCAAGAATAGAACATCTTCAGAGTGATGTTGATTACAGTCTTTATGGTAAGTACACCGGCAATCCTCTTCTTCCTGTTGGTGAATACCAGCTTTCCCACAGAGAAAAAAATGGACGGGCTGTATACACATTCTGTATGTGTCCTGGTGGCTTTGTTGTTCCAGCAGCAAGCGAAGAGAATAGTATCGTAACAAATGGTATGAGCGAGTTTTTGCGTAATCAGAAAAATGCAAATTCAGCTCTTGTAGTTTCGGTTTCTGAAAAAGATTTCGGCAACGAACCACTTGCAGGGCTTAAATTTGCAAGGAAACTTGAGCAAAAAGCATTCAAAATGGCTGGAAGTAATTATTCTGCTCCCGCAACAGATGTCGGTGCATTCATAAATGATTCCAGATTTTCAAAAAATATTATTAAACCATCTTATCAGCATGGCATTGAAAAATGTAATTTAAATAACCTTTTTCCAAAAGAAATTGCAGACATGATGAAAGTCGGCATCAAACAATTCTCCTCACAAATGAGATGCTTTGGCGATACATCTGCAATGCTAACTGCTCCTGAAACGAGAACTTCCTCACCTATACGAATAAGGCGAAATGAAAATTTTGAATCAATTTCTACAAAAAATCTATATCCATGCGGCGAAGGTGCTGGATATGCTGGTGGAATAATGAGCGCTGCAGTTGACGGAATTCGAATTGCTTTAAAAATTATGGAAACCTATGCACCATAAATAAATTAAACACCTTTGAACATACTATTTGTATAGTATCTCTAAGGTGTTTTTTATAATTTATATATTTTAAATCATGAAAATTTTGATTGCTTTGAAAATTATTACCTGTAATATAAAATAATCTTAGAGTTATACTATTAATGCAAACCCCAATAATCTAAAATTTATTAAGGAGTGTAGTACAAATGAAATCAAATTACTCAACACAAGCTAAAGAAAAGTTAAACCAGATGAAAATGGAATCAGCAAACGAAGTAGGCGTTACACTTAAGCAGGGTTATAACGGAGACATTACAGCAAAACAGGCTGGATCAATCGGCGGACAGATGGTAAAGAGAATGATCGAAGGATATGCAGAGAAGTAATTAAATTTAATACAATAAGAGGACTTCATTAGAAGTCCTCTTATTTTTAAAATGCCGAAAATACTGAATAATTTGATTTGCCGTGCTTTTTAACTTTATACATAGCTTCATCAGCTTCATCAATAATCGTCTCAAGATTATTCCCAGTTTCTGAGAAGAATGAAATACCAATACTGCAATTGACATTAAGATGCTGATTGATTACCTGACTATCAAAACCTGCCTTAAGAACATCAATGACGCTTTGAGCAAACTTCTTAGTTTCATCCTTTGAATCATGTGAGTTTATGCAGACTATAAATTCATCTCCACCATATCTTCCTGCAAAGCCACAATTTCTTACTAGTTCTTTTATTGTGTCACTAATAAACTTAAGCACTTCATCACCACAAGCATGGCTATAAGTATCGTTATAACTCTTAAAATCGTCAATATCAATAAATATTACTGAGCTGACCTGTTTTCTGACTCTTGAAAGTACAAATTCATTAGCAAGTCGTTTTTCAAAAGTTTCACGATTGAATAGCCCTGTAAGGCTATCATACTCAGCACGTTGAATCAAAGCTTTTTCACTTAGCTTAGCATTATCAATATCTACCATTACACCAATAATCTTGTAAGGTCTTTCATCATTATCGTATAGCATCTGAGCCTTAATAAGGAACCATACATAGCTTCCATATATGGTCTTGAACCTAAATTCTCCCTGTGCTGTTGATTTTTTTTCAAAAGCATGCTCAATAGCATCCTGATAACGCTGCGCATCTTCTGGGTGAAGCTGTGCGTGTGTAAAGAAACTATCCTCATACATGTCAGTCTTTGGCCGATAACCGAACATCTTATTGTAATTCTTACTAAAAGAGACGTAATCTTTTCTAAAGTTATATTCAAATACTATATTGTTATTCATCTCATTAATAAGACGATATCTTTCTTCACTTTCACTGATATCATTTAGCAGATCATTAAAAGATTTACCTATAGTGCCAAATTCATTTTCGACATCAATATTAAATCTTACAAAATTGTTACCATGCTGTTTCTTGCTTAATGTATGCATTATATTTAATACTGGCTTTGAAAAACGACAGGCAAATATAATAGCCGTTGTTATTATTATTACTGCAAACACTATTACCAACAAAAATAGATTAAAATTTATATTATTTGAAGAAACAATGGAATTCTTATTAGTTACTGAGACTATAGCACAGTTTATTGAAGGCAAAGGTTTTATACAAGCGATTTTTCTTTGTCCCTCAGCTTTAAAGCTTTTAATAACAGATGACTTATTATTATCAAGTGCAAGTGTGATTTTAGATCTTATATAATTATATTTGATATTTATTCGGTAGTTGATTAATTCTGTAAAAGGAAATTCAACCATGTTTCCAGAAAAATCAATAAGGCTTATGTTTGTTGATTCATACGCGTTGTTTGTCCTTAGCAACGTCTGGATTTCCGAAGTGTCACAAATAAATATAAGCTTTCCTATGTAAACCTTTGACTCATCATATAATTCTGTCACATAAGCAAAAGCTGCAAAATTATTCACTGCTTGCTCAGTCATAAAAAATTCTGAAAAGCCGTCCTTGACCTTTATATCATTACCAAGTCTTTTTGCTATACCATTTTCAAACTGAGTTGCAGAAAAAGCTAAAGAACCTTTATTGTTAAGAAGTATGATATTTTTAATATTATCATTACATTTAATTGTTATTTCTGCAGTCCTTCTAAATAAATCAAAATGGTTGTTTATTGCTGGATTATCTGATGTCTCATTAGGATATTGAGAATTTGCCGAAGCAAATTTTATTGTAACAGTTTCTTTTGCGAGTTCATTTGCATTATTTTCAACTTTTTTCATCACGGATGTAATAACACTGCTTTTTTGAGATACAGATGTTGAAATGAACTTTGTCGCATTTTTCATTTTCATATCAGATATTGAAATTGTCTGGAAAAGCCATAAGAAAAACATAGGGATAAGTGATAATAAAAGTATAAATGTTATTAGTGATTTTTTTATACGCATACTCATCCCTCCCTTTTCTTAATTATACTATATATATAGTAGCATTTCAATCTTTCGGTATATATTTCAAAGTTTTTACCAATTAATTAATTTTGCATTATTTTGAAACTACTGGATAAATTTTACACGAGTTAGTATTAAATTATAAATTAAACAATAATTCTGAATATGTAGGAAATGGCCAGAGTTTTTCAGCAATATAGCATTCAAGCTCATCAGCAATTCTTCTTACTTCATTCATACAAGGAATTACTGTATCCTTGAAATATGTCGCAGAATTAATATTTAGAACTGGGCTCTTGTTTGCAAGTTTATTTTCAAGGCTTTCAATTTCTTCATCAAAATTGTTAATAAGCTCTGAAAGCTTGTTTACAAGATTATTCTCAGCATGAGCATTTATACCAATCTGTTTTTTTGCAATAATACTGTCACAAAGCTGTTTTGAATACTCAATTGCAATAGGAAGGATCTGTCTTTTTGCAATATGAACCATAGTCTGTGCTTCTATATTGACTGTCTTAATATATTCTTCTATAAGAATTTCACAACGCGAACGGATTTCTGTTTCAGAAAATACATTGTGCTTTGTGAGAAGATCAATGTTTTTCTTATCAACATAACGAGGAAAGACATCAACAGCTGTTTTATAGTTTGGAAGTCCTCTCTTTTCAGCTTCAATAAGCCAATCTTCTGAATAGTTGTTTCCATTAAAGATAACCTGCTTATTATTTGCTACAGTTTCAACAAGGAGCTTATTAAGTTCTTCTGCGAAGTTGTCCTTTCCTTCAAGTCTGTCTGCAAACTGCTTTAACTCTTCTGCTACTATTGTATTTAGCATAATGTTTGGGCATGAAATTGACATTGAAGAGCCAACCATTCTAAACTCAAATTTATTCCCTGTGAAAGCAAATGGAGATGTACGGTTTCTGTCTGTTGTATCCTTAGGGAATGTTGGAAGAGTCTTTACGCCAAGCTCAAAGTGCTTGTTATTATCAGTTTTAACAAGCTCACCTGTTGCAAGTGCATCAAGTATTGCTGAAAGCTCATCACCAATAAACACTGACACAATTGCTGGAGGTGCTTCAAACCCACCCAATCTATGATCATTTCCAGCACTTGCTACTGATAATCTCAATAAATCAGCATATTCGTTAACACCCTTTATAACAGCACAAAGGAACGTTAAAAACTGAATGTTCTGCTGTGGTGATTTGCCAGGCTCAAGAAGATTCATTCCGTCATCTGTTGTAAGTGACCAGTTATTATGCTTCCCTGAACCATTAACGCCCTCAAAAGGTTTTTCATTAAGCATGCAATACAGTCCATGCTTCAAAGCCATTTTTTTCATAACTTCCATAGTAAGCTGATTATGGTCAACTGCAATATTTGAAGTTTCAAAAACTGGTGCAAGCTCGTGCTGTGCTGGTGCAGCTTCATTATGCTTTGTTTTTGAAGGAATTCCAAGTTTCCAAAGCTCGTTGTCAAGATCCTTCATATAAGCTGATACTCTATCCTTTAAGGTACCAAAATAGTGATCGTCCATTTCCTGTCCCTTTGGAGCTTTTGCACCAAAAAGGGTTTTGCCACAGAAGATTATATCTTTTCTCTTATCATAAAGTTTTTTATCAATAAGGAAGTATTCCTGCTCTGCACCAACTGTTGTTGCAACATGGTTTGATGTTGTATTTCCAAACAACCTAAGAATTCTCATAGCCTGCTTGTTTACAGCTTCCATAGAACGCAAAAGTGGGGTCTTCTTATCAAGAGATTCACCTGAATATGAACAAAATGCTGTCGGGATACATAATGTTCCGTCTTTTACGAATGCATATGATGTAGGGTCCCATGTTGTGTATCCTCTTGCTTCAAAGGTTGCACGAAGCCCACCGGATGGAAATGACGATGCATCTGGCTCACCTTTTGTAAGCTCCTTACCGGAAAACTCCATTATTACTTTTCCATCACTTGAAGGATTGATAAAAGAGTCATGTTTTTCAGCTGTTATACCTGTCATTGGCTGGAACCAGTGAGTATAGTGAGTTGCACCCTTCTCAATTGCCCAATCCTTCATTGCATTAGCAACAACTGCTGCAATATTAGGCTCAAGCTCCTGTCCAAAAACCCTTGTTTTCTTCATTGATTCATAGACTTGCTTTGGAAGTCGATCTCTCATTACAGCGTCGTTAAAAACATTACAGCCGAAAAAGGATGTTACTGACTCACTTTTGATTGTTTCTGGCATAAATTTACCCCCATAAATTTATTTTATAAATATTTGTTTACTTAAAGCAATAACGCCTCGACAAAATTATCAAAGCGTTTTTGCATTATAACTATGGTAATAATCTG
>JAEWZG010000094.1 GCA_023395435.1 Bacillota bacterium | reverse complement strand
TTGAAAGGAATGTATTTATGTCAACCAAGTATGTATTTGTCACAGGTGGAGTAGTTTCAGGACTTGGAAAAGGAATAACTGCTGCTTCTTTAGGTAGATTGCTTAAAGCAAGAGGTTATAAGGTAACTATCCAGAAATTTGATCCTTATATAAATGTTGACCCGGGAACAATGAGCCCGTATCAGCATGGTGAGGTTTTCGTAACAGATGACGGGGCAGAGACAGATCTTGATCTTGGCCATTATGAGAGATTTGTTGACGAAAACTTATCAATTAATTCAAATGTTACTACAGGTAAGATTTATTGGAATGTTCTTAATAAGGAACGTCGCGGGGATTATCTTGGCGGAACAGTTCAGGTAATTCCTCATATAACAAACGAAATAAAGGACAGAATCTGGCGCGTAGGTAAAGAAAAAAATTCAGATGTTGTTATAACTGAAATCGGTGGAACTGTCGGTGATATCGAGAGCACACCTTTCCTTGAGGCTATCAGACAGGCAGCTGTTGAAGTAGGCAGAGGAAACGCTATTTTTATACATGTAACATTAGTTCCTTTTATTGCTGGTTCAAATGAACTTAAATCAAAGCCAACACAGCATTCTGTAAAAGAACTTCTTTCACTCGGAATACAGCCAAACGTTCTTGTTTTGAGAAGTGAAATGCAAATTCCAGAGGATATGCGAAATAAGATTAGCTTGTTCTGCAATGTTCGTGCGCAGGACGTTATTCAGAATCTTACAGCTCCTTCACTATATGAAGTTCCACTCATGCTTGAAAAAGAAGGATTGGCTGACATAGTCTGCGAGCAGCTTGGACTTGAAAACAGAAAACCAGAGCTTACAGAGTGGATTGATATGGTTAAGGTTCAAAAGAGTGCCACAAAAACTGTTACTATTGGATTAGTCGGAAAATATGTTGAACTTCCTGATGCGTACCTTTCAGTTGCAGAAGCATTGCGTCATGCAGGTTTTGCAAATAGTGCAAAGGTCGATATAAAATGGGTTCAGTCAGAGGATGTAACACCTCAGACTGCTCCAAGTCTTCTGTCAGACTGTGATGGTATTCTTGTTCCTGGTGGCTTTGGTGACAGAGGAATTGAAGGAAAAATTGAAGCAATCCATTATGCAAGAGAAAACAAGATTCCATTCTTCGGAATATGTCTTGGTATGCAGATGGCTGTTGCTGAATTTGCAAGACATGCTGCAGGACTTGAAGGTGCTAATTCAGGTGAATTTGGCGAAATCAGATATCCTGTAATTGATATTATGGAAGATCAGAAGGATATTACTGAAAAAGGTGGAACAATGCGCCTTGGGCTTTATCCTTGCAAGCTTACTGAAGGCACTAAGACTCAGGCAATTTATGGCGAAGATCTTATTTATGAACGTCATCGTCATCGCTATGAGTTTAACAATACCTTCAGGAAACAGCTTCAGGAAGCTGGCATAGTTCTCGCAGGTTTATCACCTGATCAGAATCTTGTTGAAATTGTTGAACTTCCTGATCATCCTTGGTTTATCGGTGTTCAGTTCCATCCTGAATTCAAATCAAGACCAAACCGACCACATAAGTTGTTCAAGGATTTCATCCGTGCAAGCATTGAAAATCAAAAGTAAATTTAATAAAGCGGCCTTATTGGGCTGCTTTATTTTTTTCTGCATATAATCGCTTGAATACTACGAATTATTGTGATATTATTAATATGAATTTTTAAAAGGGGTGACTGGCAATGAGCAACATAAACTTTGTTACAAAATACAGCAACTGCTTTTATAAAATAGAATTATCAAAAACTCTTCTTCATTTTATGGAGTTTGATTTTGTGTACTTCTGGGAACAGTCTGTCGCTCTCGGCAAGCAGTCACAGGCAAGCAAGTCTTTTTCATATGAGCAGTCAGGTGTGCTTAGAAATCTTATTTCAAAATGTCATCCTTATTTTGAAGCATTAACTAATTTTGAATTTGACCATATTGTTGTGGATTGCATTATTGAACATATTTGCAGAACGGAAAATATAGGTCTTGAAGCATTATGGTCAAGATACATCTCGCCTAATAATTCTTATGAGAAAGTGATTTTTTCACGAATTTCTGAATATAAAACGAATCGTGCAATTAATGAATGGGTTAATCTTTTACGAGTGCAGGAATACGCAAAAAAGAAGATAGCCTTTATTTTTGACGGCGACCCTTGTTCACTCCCTGAATCAAAGGCAAGATGTAGATATTTTGACCTTGCTTATTCAGTTGCAGCTAAAGAAACCGGTTATCCTTCGGATGAGTTGCCAGCAGTTCGGAGGTATTCATTGACGCAAATGCCGAATGCAGTTTTTATGATTAATAAAACTTCAAAGGATATTTATAAAAAGCTTCGCGATAGGCTTGAAGAAGCTCCTGACCCAATCAAGCACCGTACAAACGATATACTGAGGAATTCATATGCACTTGATGCGTTTGATTATATGAGAGATATAAAGAGACCTGAAGAGCTTGAAATGCTATCTGCTATTGAAAACTTTAGGTATCTTCCTGAGGTTGTTTATCTTCCAAATTGCTTCAAAGCTATTATAGATCTTGAAATTGAAAAAATGCTTGACAATGGCATTATGTTTCAAAAGTGTGATAAGTGCGCACGCTATTTTATAAGGGATATAAATTATCATGGAAAGTTATGTAATCGTGTAAAATCAACGGGCAAGTCCTGCCGTGAGGAAGAGAAAGATCATAGCATTGACCCTGAAGTTATATCGGAAGAACTAACAAAGAAAAGTGAACAATTATATTCAAACCTTTATAAAAAGGTCGGGAAGGAAATTCCAAAGGCAGAGTTTTTTGAATGGTCAGAGTATCTTGTGAAATTACGCAAAAATGTCGAGAATAAGAGTTCAAGCATAGAAGATCTTGAATCTTTTCTTCGTTATTCTGAAAAAATGTATGGTGAGATAAAAAATTAAGGAAGAGCAGGAAAACCCTGCTCTTTTTTTATATCCATGGAACAAAAACAAAAGGCGCATTATTAATCTTATTGATACATTTTGTCAATTTACATACTTTTGAAAAAATGTTATAATATAAAAAATAACGACTATTTTGGAGGTATTATGTTTAATATTGCAGTGGCACAATCAGGGGGGCCTACCTGTGCAATTAACTCATCACTTGCCGGCGTTTTTGCTGAGGCTGAAAAACAGCCATTAATTGATACTATTTACGGTTCAAGGAATGGGATTCAGGGTATTATAAATGAAAATCTCGTTGACCTTTCAACTGTATTAAAGACAGATGAAGATATTGAACTTTTAAAATGCACACCTTCTACAATGCTTGGCTCCTGCAGATATAAACTTCCTGACTATAATGACGATCATATAGTATATGAAAAAATTATTTCAGTTTTTAATAAATATGATATACATGCATTTTTCTATATAGGCGGAAATGACTCAATGGATACTGTCGCAAAGCTTTCTGCATATATCAGTTCAAAAGGTCTTGATATAAAAATTGTGGGTATTCCAAAAACTATTGACAATGATGTTACTATGACAGACCATACACCTGGGTTTGGTTCTGCCGCTAAATTTATTGCAACAACTGTACAGGAAATTATAAGGGATTCAAGTGTTTACTGGCTTGATTCTGTTACAATAATTGAAATTATGGGACGTGACGCAGGCTGGCTTACAGCTTCAAGCGGAGTGCTGAAAATCAACGGTGAAACCGCCCCTCATCTTATATATCTCCCTGAAGTTCCATTCAGCATTAAAAAATTTGTTGAGGATATAAAGGAAGTTCAGAAAACTCACAAGAGTGTTATTGTAGCAGTTTCTGAAGGATTATGTTCTGAAAACGGATGTTACGTTGCAGGTGAATATATGTCAAGTGGTGTTGATGCTTTTGGCCATGCACATCTTGCTGGTCTTGGGAAATATCTTGAAGACGTTGTTAAGAGTGAGTTTGGTTGTAAGGTTCGTTCTGTTGAGCTTAATGTACTTCAAAGATGTGCTTCACATATTGCTTCAAAAACAGATATTGACGAAGCAATGCAGATAGGCAGGGATGCTGTAAAGGCAGCTCTCGATGGACAGACTGGTGTTATGCTTGTCTTTGAAAGAGTTAGCAATTCTCCATATAAGGTTATAACAAAAACTGCAGTTATTGATAGTATTGCGAATGTTGCTAAGCTTTTCCCGCTTGAGTGGATTAATGAGAATAAGAATGGTATTACCTTTGATGCTGTTGAATATTTTCGTCCGCTTATTCAGGGTGAAGTAAAAATACCAATGAAAAATGGCTTGCCTGTACATATGACAATATAAAAGTTAAACCCGATATTGAATATCAATATCGGGTTTTTATATTGTGCAAACAACCACCGACTATGTCGGTGGAGCGGAAAAAGCTTTAGCGTGGGGAAGGGAATAAAAACTCCTTTTGTTGTATAATAAAAGTGCGGTCTGGCAACTGCACAAAAACAACAAAAGG